>DATBXG010000233.1:0-5962 GCA_036514415.1 Paraburkholderia sp. | reverse complement strand
GCAGCAACGGCCCCGCCATGCCCGGCGCAACAGGATTGGGTTGCGGATGTGCGGGTTCATCGGCCCAGGCATCGAGCAGCGCATGCGCGCGCGTGTCGGGCCAGAGCATCGCCGGGCGCAGTGGGCGGCCCGCCTCGTCGGTCAGCACCACTCCGTGCATCTGCCCGGAAAAGCCGATCGCGCGCACGGCGGCGCGCTCGCTCCCGGGCAGTTGCGCGCAGGCCGCGACGAGCGCCTCCCACCAGCGCTCGACAGCGATCTCGGCCCAGCCGGGCTGCGGTGTTTCGAGCGCATAGGCAACGCTCGCGGCGGCGCGCTCGACGCCGTCTTCATCGACGATGCCGAGCTTGAGCGAACCGGTGCCGAGATCGATGCCGAGAAAGCGCGTCTGCGTTGGGCTCATGGGAAACAGTGCGAGAGGTGTGGGCGTAAGGGTAAAAGCCATCATACCGACAGCAGGCGCGACGGGAGCTACGCCGGGGACTCGACGCGAATGAAGCTGAATCGCCCGTTAAGCGGCGTTTTCAAACATGCCGCGAACCCACGTGCAACACAGCCGATTTCGATGCGAAAAAGCACGCATTCGCGGGTTAACCCGGCGGGTGGTCGCGCGATGCAAAATGGCCCACATTCCGCCTTCGAAATAGAGATCATAACGGCGTGGCCATACGTGACAGGACCCGCTGCGCATCGCCTGGCAATGGCGAAGACACGGACGCACACACCATCATGCCCGCGGCGCACACCGCGCGCAGGCCTTCGACAGCTTGAAACAAGGGCCTTCCCGCCTCGCGCCGCCGCACGCGCGGTCCGAAGCGCCGTGCCTGGCAGCCGCGATGACGCCGTCGCGCGCCGTCCGCCCGGGGCCGATCACACCCTGATGTCGATCATCCGCCGGGGCGTGTGCATATCGTCGCCGGAAAGCACGGAATAGTCCCCAGCGGTCTTGTTGCATGTTTTCGTACCGCATACCTTGGAGGCCATATCCCTGAACAAAGAAACGGAGACAGACGACATGCAAGCCAAGGGCATTGAGGACCAGGCCGCCCAGCATTCCGGCCAACGGCGGGTCCACCCCTGCGACGAGCGCCTGCCGTTCGGCCAGTTGCTGACACTCGGCATCCAGCACGTGCTCGTGATGTACGCGGGCGCGGTCGCCGTGCCGCTCATCGTCGGCGGCGCGATCGGCCTGCCCAAGGACCAGATCGCCTTCCTCATCAGCGCCGACCTGTTCGCCTGCGGCATCGCCACGCTGATCCAGACGCTCGGCCTGTGGATCTTCGGCATCCGCCTGCCCGTCATCATGGGCTGCACGTTCGCCTCGGTCGGCCCGATGATCGCCATCGGCACCAATCCCTCGCTCGGCATTCTCGACATCTTCGGCTCGACCATCGCCGCGGGCGCGATCGGCATCGTGATCGCGCCGACGATCGGCAAACTCTTGCGCTTCTTCCCGCCGGTCGTGGTAGGCACCGTGATCGCGGTGATCGGCCTCTCGCTCATGGAAGTGGGCATCAACTGGGCGGCCGGCGGCGTGGGCAACCCCGACTACGGCAACCCCATCTACCTCGGCCTCTCGCTGCTCGTGCTGACGCTGATCCTGCTCATCAACAAGTTCGGGCGCGGCTTCATCGCCAATATCTCGGTGCTGCTCGGCATCGTCGCGGGCTTTGCGATCGCTCTTGCGCTTGGCCGCGTGAATCTCGCCGGCATGGCGAGCGCGCCGTGGGTCGGCATCGTCATGCCGTTTCATTTCGGCATGCCGAAGTTCCACGTCCTGCCGATCGCGACGATGGTGATCGTGATGTTCGTGACCTTCATCGAATCGACGGGCATGTTCCTCGCCGTGGGCGACATGGTCGAGCGGCCCGTCGATCAGGCCACGCTCGTGCGCGGCCTGCGCGTGGACGGTCTCGGCACGATGATCGGCGGCATCTTCAACTCGTTTCCGCATACGTCGTTCTCGCAGAACGTCGGCCTCATTGGCGTGACGGGCGTGAAGAGCCGCTATGTGTGCGCGATGGGCGGCGTGATTCTCGTGCTGCTCGGCCTCTTCCCGAAGATGGCGCAGATGGTCGCCTCGGTGCCCTCCTTCGTGCTGGGCGGCGCGGGAATCGTGATGTTCGGCATGGTGGCGGCAAATGGCATCAAGGTGCTCTCGCGCGTGGACTTCGTGAAGAACCAGCACAACCTCTTCATCGTCGCCGTGAGCGTGGGCTTTGGCCTCGTGCCGGTGGTGTCGCCGCACTTCTTCGCGAAGCTGCCGCCCGCACTCTCGCCGCTGCTCCATAGCGGCATCCTGCTCGCTTCGGTTTCTGCGGTGGTGCTCAACCTGATCTTCAACGGCGCGAAGAGCGAGAAAGCCGCCGAGCGCGCCATCCGCCGCGCCGGCCACGATCTCGAAGGCCGTCATGACGCGGAGCAGGCGCCGCACGGCCCCGGTGCGGGCCACGACATGCCCCGTTCGGCGGCGCACTGAGTTGATCGTTCTGGTTTGATCGTATCGAGTTGACGCGAGAGGTGCCCCGCTCGCAGGTGTCTCAAGCGGGCGGGGTCTTTTGCTGGTTCGGCGCCATGGGAAACCGTGGCGCTTTTTTTCTTTCTTTGTCCCTCTTGTCGCGCTCATACGCGCACGCGCATAAAAAAACGCCACGGTCTCCCGTGGCGTTCTCGCTTCCTGCTGCAGAAGCCGTAGCGCGTTACCCCGCCGTCGCAGCCGAAGCCGCCACCGGCGCGCTTGCCGCGCCGTAATCGACCGGCGCATCGGCCGGACGCGGCGTCTCGCCCGCGTGCTCGATCCAGCCGCCGCCCAGCGCGCGATACAGGTCGACGAGGTTGGTCAGGCGCGCAAGGCGTGCCGTGACGAGCGACGTCTGGGCCGTGTACAGGCTGGTCTGCGCGGCCAGCACCGGCAGATAGCTGTCCACGCCATTCTTGTAGCGCAGCTCCGAAAGCGTGAGCGAGCGCTGGTTCGCAAAGGTGCTGCGTTCGAGCGCGGCGATCTGCTCATCGTAGGTGCCACGAGCCGCCAGGCCATCCGCCACTTCGCGGAAAGCCGACTGGATCGACTTCTCGTAGTTGGCGATCTCGATGCGCTTCTCGACATTGGCGAGCTGCAGGTTCGCGACGTTCGAACCGCCCTCGAAGATCGGCAGCGTGATCTGCGGCACGAAACTCCACGCAGCCGTGCCTGCCTTGAAGAGCCCGCCAAGTGAGAAGCTTTCGGTGCCGAACGCCGCCGTGAGCGAGATCTTCGGGAAGAACGCCGCACGCGCCGCGCCAATGTTGGCGTTTGCCGCGAGCAGCGTTTCCTCGGCCTGCATGATGTCAGGGCGCCGCGTGAGCAGGTCCGAAGGCAGTCCTGCCGGAATGTCGTTGAGCAGGGCCTGGCCGTCGAGCGGCAAGCCGTGCGGCAGATCTGCCGGCAGCGGCTCGCCAATCAGCAGCACCAGCGCGTTCTCGGCCTGCGCGCGGGCGCGCATTTGCGCCTGCAGGTTGGCCTGCGCGTTCTCGACCACGGTCTGCGCCTGGCGCAGATCGAGTTCGGTGCCGGTGCCAACGTCGAACTGCGCCTTCGTGATGTTGTACGAGTTCTGCGCCGTCGCGAGCGTTTCCTGCGTGACCTTGAGCAGGTCGTCGTCGGAGAGCATCGTCAGGTACTGGTCCGCGACTTCCGAAACCAGCGTGATCTCGGCCGACTTGCGCGCATACGCCGTGGAGAGGTACTGCGCCAACGCCTGGTCCTTCAGGCTGCGGATGCGCCCCCAGAAGTCGATTTCCCACGAAGCCTGCACGCCCACGTTGTACACGCTGTACGGATTGTTCACCGTGGTCTGAAAGTTCCTCGGCACGCGCGTGCGCGTGTCCGTGGCCACGCCGTTGATCGCGGGGAACAGTTCGGCGCGCGTGATCTGATACTGCGCGCGCGACGCCTCGACGTTGAGCACCGAGACGCGCAGGTCGCGGTTGTTCTTCAGCGCGATCTCGACGAGTTGCTGCAGGCGCGGATCGACGAAGAACTCGCGCCAGCCGATGTCGGTCGCCGCGGCGCCATTGGCGCTGTGGGCGACCTGACCGTTCTCGCCGGTCGCGCCGGGCTGGGTCGCGTAGACGCCGCCCTGCGGAAAGGTCTGCGAGACCGGCGCCTCGGGCCGGTGGTACCACGGCTCCATCGTGCAACCCGCGAGGAGCGCGGCGGCCGCTGCAATTACGGATAGTTTATGCATCTCAATGTCCTTCCTTGCCCGGGCCGTCGCCGTTGTCACCATTGCCACGGCCGTTACCACCGCCCGTGCCGCCCTGACCGCCGGCGCTACCGCTGGTATTGCCGTTCTCGTCGTCATGGTCGTGAGCGTGGTGCTCTTCGTAGTGCTGGAGCGCAACGTCCGCGTCTTCCTTCTCGCCGGCGAACTTCGCGCGAATCACGACGAAGAACATCGGGATCATGAAGATGGCGAGGAACGTGGCCGTGATCATGCCGCCGATCACGCCCGTGCCGATGGCGTGCTGCGAAGCCGAACCCGCGCCGTTACTGATCGCGAGCGGCAGCACGCCGAGAATGAACGCCATCGACGTCATCAGAATCGGCCGCAGACGCAGTCGCGAAGCTTCGAGCGCCGCCTCGATCGGTCCCATCTTCCCGTCGGCCTGCAGGTCCCGCGCGAACTCCACGATCAGAATCGCGTTCTTCGCAGAGAGACCCACGGTGGTCAACAGACCCACCTGGAAGAACACGTCGTTCTCGAGGCCGCGCAGCGTCACCGCGAGCAGTGCGCCGAGCACGCCGAGCGGCACCACCATGATGACCGCGAACGGAATCGACCAGCTTTCATACAGCGCCGCGAGACACAGGAACACGACGAGGATCGAGATGCCGTATAGGATCGGCGCCTGCGAACCCGACTGGCGTTCCTGGTACGACAGGCCCGTCCATTCGTAGCCGATACCCGCGGGCAGCTTCGCCGCGATCTGCTCCATGGCCGTCATGGCCTGGCCGGTCGACTTGCCCTGACCCGCCTGGCCCTGGATTTCCATCGCCGAGATGCCGTTGAAGCGCTCGAGCTTCGGCGAGCCGTAGGTCCAGTGGCCGGTCGCGACCGAGCCGAACGGCGCCATCCCGCCCGCACTGTTGCGCACGTACCAGAGGCTCATGTCCTCCGGCGTCATCCGGAACGGCGCATCGGCCATCACGTACACCTTCTTGATACGGCCGTCGGTGTCGAGGAAGTTGTTCACGTACGCCGACGCCCAGGCGATCGAGAAGGTCTGGTCGACTGCCGCCGACGTCACGCCGAGCGCGTTGGCCTTTTCGCGGTCGATGGTCACCGTGAACTGCGGCGTGTCATTCAGGCCGTTCGGGCGCACGAGCGCGAGCGTCGGATCCTTCGCCGCCATGCCGAGCAGCATGTTGCGCGCTTCCATCAGCTTCTCGTGACCGACGCCACCGCGGTCCTGCAGCTCGAAGTCGAAGCCCGAAGCCGTACCCAGTTCAGGAATCGAAGGCGGATTCACCGGGAAGATCAACGCGTCCTTGTAGGTCGCGAAGTGCCCGTACATGCGGCGCACCAGCGCCTGGACCTTCTGGTCCGCGTGCTGACGCTGCTTGTAGTCCTTCAACCGCACGAACACGAGGCCCGAGTTCTGGCCGCGGCCCGCGAAGCTGAAGCCGTTCACGGTGAAGGTCGATTCGACGATGCTGCCTTCGTCCTTGAGCAGCCAGTCCTGGATGGTGGCAAGCGTGCGCGCCGTGGTTTCCTGGGTCGAGCCCGAGGGGGTCTGCACGATCACGAACATCGTGCCCTGGTCCTCATCGGGCAGGAACGACTTCGGCAGGCGCACGAACAGCAGGCCGACCGCGACGATCACGACCAGATAGATGATGAGCCAGCGGCCCGAGCGCTTGATCACGTGGTGCACGCCGCTGTGATACTTGTCGCGGCTCGTCTCGAACGTGCGGTTGAAC
>DATBXG010000232.1:0-4958 GCA_036514415.1 Paraburkholderia sp. | reverse complement strand
CGACCTGCTGTGCCGTTTTCTGCTGCAGCCGGGCGACACCGTGCTCGTGGACGACCCGTGCTACTTCAATTTCCAGGCCCTGCTGCGCGCGCACCGCGTGCGCGTGGTCGGCGTGCCGTACACGCCAACGGGCCCGGATCTCGCCGCGTTCGAGCGCACGCTGGCCGAATCGCGCCCGCGCCTCTACGTCACGAATTCGGCGATCCACAACCCGACTGGCGCGACGCTCGCACCCGCCGTCGCGCATCGCCTGCTCAAGCTCGCGGAGGAGCACGACCTCCTGATCGTCGAGGACGACATCTTCGCCGACTTCGAGATCGAGCCCGCGCCGCGCCTCGCGGCCTTCGACGGGCTCGCGCGCGTCGTCACGATCGGCAGTTTTTCGAAGACGATGTCGGCCGCGGCGCGCAGCGGCTTCATCGCGGCGCGCGCGGACTGGATCGAGCCGCTCGTGGATCTCAAGCTCGCGGTGTCGTTCGGCAATGGGGAGATGGCGGCCGAACTCGTGCACCGGCTGCTCGTGGACGGCACGTATCGGCGGCACCTGGATGGCCTGCGCGCAAAGCTGGCCGACGCCATGGGCGAGACGCTGCGGCGGCTTTCGGCGCTCGGCATCAGCGCGTGGACGCGACCGCAGGCGGGACTCTTCGTGTGGGCGCAGTTGCCGGACGGGCTCGACGCCGCCCGGATCGCGCGCGAGGCGCTGGCAGATGGCGTGGTGCTCGCGCCCGGCAACGTGTTCAGCGTGTCACGCAGCGCGGGCGCGTTTCTGCGTTTCAACGTTTCGCAGTGCAATCGTCCGAAGGTCTACGAAACGCTGCAGCGTGCGATGGAGCGGGTGGCGCAGCCGGCCTGAGACACGGACTGCGCAACCGCTGGATCACGGCTCGTGGCGCAGATAGCCTTCCTTGCCCGGATCGCGCATGCGGTACGACACGACCAGCGCGACCGCGCAGAGCGCCGTGACGTACCAGTAGAACGTGGTCTCGCTGCCGACTGACTTGAACCACAGCGCGACGTACTCGGCCGAGCCGCCGAACAGCGCATTCGCGACCGCGTACGAGAGGCCCACGCCCATCGCGCGCACTTCGGGCGGGAACATCTCTGCCTTGATGAGGCCGCTGATCGACGTATAGAAACTGACGATGGCGAGCGCGACGGTGATCAGCACGAACGCGGCCACCGGGCTCGACACGTCCTTGAGCGCGTGCATGATTGGCACCGTGCCGAGCACCGAAAGCGAACCGAAGAGGATCATCGACGTACGGCGGCCGATCTTGTCGGAGAGCGCGCCGAACACCGGCTGCATCAGCATGTAGACGAAGAGCGCGCAGGTCATCACGTTGCTGGCGGTTTTCGCGTGCATGCCGGCCGTGTTCACGAGGTACTTCTGCATGTAGGTCGTGAACGTGTAGAAGATCAGCGAGCCGCCCGCCGTGAAGCCCACCACCGTGAGGAACGCGCCCTTGTGCTGCCAGACGCCGCGAATCGTGCCCGCGTCGCGCTTGTGGCGCGATTCGCTCGTCGAGGTTTCGTCGAGCGACTTGCGCAGGTAGAGCGAGATCAGCGCGGCGCATGCGCCGACCACGAACGGAATGCGCCAGCCCCAGGCCTTCAGCTCTTCCGTGGAGAGCGTCTGCTGCAGGATCACGAGCACGAGCAGCGCGCAGAGCTGGCCGCCGATCAGCGTGACGTATTGAAACGACGCGAAGAAACCGCGCCGGCCCTTGAGTGCGACCTCGCTCATGTAGGTCGCGCTGGTGCCGTACTCGCCGCCCACCGAGAGCCCCTGGAAGAGGCGCGCGACTAGCAGCAGCAGCGGGGCGAACGCGCCGATCTGCGCGTAGGTGGGCAGCGCCGCGATCACGAGCGAGCCGCCGCACATCATGAGCACCGAGATCATCATCGCGCTGCGGCGGCCGTGGCGGTCGGCGATGCGGCCGAACAGCCAGCCGCCGATCGGGCGCATGAGGAAGCCCGCGGCGAACACGCCGGCGGTGTTGAGCAACTGCGTGGTGGTGTTGCCGCTCGGGAAGAACGCGGGCGCGAAATACAGCGCGCAGAACGAGTAGATGTAGAAGTCGAACCACTCGACGAGATTGCCCGACGAGGCGCCGACGATGGCGAATACGCGTCGCCTCGTATCTTGCGCGGATAGCGTGACTGGGTCGCTCTGGACGTCCATGGGAGGGTCTTTCCTTAGTGTGTCTCTTTTTTGGGGGCGCGACGGGCGCGTGGCCGCCGCGCGAGCTCAAACGCGCGCCGCTGGTCCGGGCGCGCGATGCCCGCGCATTTTAGCTAACCGTAAGTGTGTGTGGGACTAATGTAGGGGAAAGCGCTGAGACGCCCGGTTGCGCTTCAGGAGACGCGTTCGCGACTGCCGCAGCGGGCCGGATCGCGAACGCAGCGCCAGCGGGGAGCCACTGGCTGGAGGGGATGGGTGCGGAAATGCGCGTGCCGGCCGCGCTCAGTGCTGCTTGCGCAATGGCACATCGCGCAGCAGCAGCGAAAGCGCGAACGAGAAGACCACGACAACCGCGGCCACGAGATAAACCGTGTGCAACGCGCCGGCGAACGCATCGAGATACTGCGCGTGCAGCGCGGGCGGCAGATGGTGGATCACATCGGGCGTGAGCGGCTGCGGCAGCTCGACGCCGTCGGCGAGCACCTTTTCGAGCCGCGCGTGCAGCCCGTGCGAGAACACCGCGCCGAACGCGGCCACGCCCACCGAGCCGCCAATCGAGCGGAACAGCGTCGCGCCCGAAGTGGCTACGCCCATGTGGCGAAACTCCACCGCGTTCTGCACCGCGAGGATCAGCACCTGCATCACCATGCCGAGCCCGCAGCCGAGCAGCCCCATGTAGAGATACATGCGGTGAACGGGCGTCTCGATCTGCAAACGCGCGAGCAGCATCATTGCCACGGCCACGAGCGCCGTGCCCGCAATGGGGAAGATGCGGTACTTGCCGATGTTGCTGATGATGCGCCCCGTGATGATCGACATCACGAGCACGCCGCCCATCATCGGCAGCATCTGCATGCCCGCCTGCGAGGGCGTGGAGCCTTTTACGACCTGCAGATAGAGCGGCAGGAAGGTGACCGAGCCGAACAGCGAAACACCCACGATGAAGCCGATCAGGCTCGCGAGCACGAAGGTGCGCTCGCGAAAGAGCTCGAGCGGCATGATGGGCTCGGCCGCGTGCTTTTCCTCGTGGATGAAGCCCGCCACGGCCACGATGCCGAGCAGGAGCGTGAGCCAGAGCGAGGGCGACGTCCACGGCAGGAGCGAGCCGCCTTCGCTCGTGAAGAGGATCAGGCAGGTGAGTGCGGCCGCGAGCCAGCCCGCGCCCATATAGTCGATCACGTGCTTCACGTGCGCGGCGCGCGGCTTGAACACGGCGCCGATCACCACGAGCGCGATCGCGCCGAGCGGCAGGTTGATGTAGAAGATCCAGCGCCACGACAGATGCTCGACCAGAAAGCCGCCGAGCAGCGGTCCGATCACGGTGGCGATGCCGAACACGCCGCCGAACATGCCCTGGTACTTGCCGCGCTGCGCAGGCGGAATGACGTCGCCGATGGCCGCCATCGTCACGACCATCAGGCCGCCGCCGCCGATGCCCTGCACGGCGCGCAGCACGATGAGCTGCTCCATGTTCTGCGCCACGCCGCACAGCGCCGAGCCGATCAGGAAGATCACGATGGCGGCTTGCAGGACGATCTTGCGGCCGAACAGGTCGCCGAACTTGCCATAAAGCGGCACGACGATCGTCGAGGTGAGCAGGTAGGCCGTGACGACCCACGAGAGCCGGTCGAGCCCGCCCAGCTCGCCGACGATGGTGGGCAGCGCCGTCGACACGATGGTCTGGTCGAGCGCGGCCAGCAGCATGACGAGCAGAAGCGCCGGAAACAGCAGCCGGATGGGAGGATGGCCGCCGAGGTCGGTGTCGGCGGACGGGGGCGTCGGCTGGGTCCCGGCGGGGTGTTTCGTGCTGGAGTCCATCGCGTGCATGTATCTTGAAATTAATTAATTTGGCGATTAATATTAGGACAATTATTCCAGTTGGTCAAAATTCAAATCGTTACCAGATAAAACAGATATGAAAGCGCCAGAACCCTCCCACGACCGCGCTGCCGGTGCGCCCGTGCAGGCAGCCGCGCGCCGTCCCGGCCGGCCCACCGGCGGCGTGGGCGGCGCGGAGCAGCGCACGCGGCTGATCGAGGCTGCGCTCGCGCTGTTCGCGCGTCAAGGCATCCTCGACACGTCGCTCGCCGCCATTGCTCGCGAGGCGGGTGTCACGCCCGCCATGGTCCACTACTACTTCAAGACGCGCGACCAGCTGATCGACGTGCTCATCGACGAGCGCTTCGTGCCGCTGCGCGAGGGGCTCGGCGAAATCTTCGTAGAGCATCGCGACGATCCCGTGGCCGCGCTCACCGCGCTGGCGCAGCGCTTCCTGGCGGTGGGGCAGCGCTATCCGTGGTTTCCGCCGCTGTGGGTGCGCGACGTCATCAGCGAGGGCGGCGTGCTGCGTCAGCGCATGCTCGAGCGGCTTGGCCGCGAGCACCAGGAAAAGGCGCACACGGCGATCGCGCGCTGGCAGCGCGAGGGACGGCTCAACCCGGCGCTAGAACCTTCGCTGCTGTTCCAGTCGCTGATGGGGCTCACGCTGCTGCCGCTCGCCACCAGCCAGATGTGGCGCGGCGATGCGGAGAAACCGCGCGTCGGCGTAGAAGAGATCGCTCGCCATGCGGTCGCGCTCATCACGCAAGGCGTGGGGCCGGGGCCCGCCGCGCGCATCGAGAAGGACTGATCGAGGCGCTCCATCGCGAATGCGCCGCTTTCGCATGCTTTGCTGGTTTTGCCGGCACGTGGCGCGCCGTGGTACGCTGCGCGGCCTTCGCGGCACGGCCCGTGCGCCATGCCGCACGACGCGCGCCACATCGCGCCGCGCAAA
>DATBXG010000231.1:0-5910 GCA_036514415.1 Paraburkholderia sp. | reverse complement strand
GAAAATCAGCCGAGCCCGCCCATCATCATGTACTTCGTTTCAAGGTACTCATCGAGCCCGTACTTCGAGCCTTCGCGCCCTAGCCCCGACTCTTTCACGCCGCCAAATGGCGCGACTTCGGTCGAGAGAATGCCCTCGTTGATGCCGACCATGCCGCTTTCCAGCGCGCCCGCCACGCGCCACACGCGGCCGACGTCGCGCGCATAGAAGTACGCGGAAAGGCCGAAGTCGGTATCGTTCGCCGCCTGGATCGCTTCTTCCTCGCTCTCGAAGCGGAACACCGCCGCAACGGGGCCGAAGGTCTCCTCGTGCGCGAGCATCATGCCGCCGTGCGCGCCCGTGATGACGGTGGGCTCGTAAAACGTGCCGCCCAGTGCATGCGCGCGGCCGCCGCACAGAATCGCGGCGCCCTTCTCGCGCGCATCGCTCACGTGCGCCTCGACCTTGCGCAACGCGGCGCCGTTGATGAGCGGCCCCTGCGTCGCGCCCGGCTCCATGCCGTTCGCCACGCGCAGCGCGCCCACGGCTTTCACGAGCTTCTCGACGAATGCGTCGTGCACGCCGGCCTGCACGTAAAAACGGTTCACGCAGACACAGGTCTGCCCGGTGTTGCGGAATTTCGAGGCCATCGCGCCTTCCACGGCGGCATCGAGATCGGCGTCGTCGAACACGATGAACGGCGCGTTGCCGCCCAGTTCGAGCGAGACCTTCTTGACCGTATCGGCGGCGGCGCGCATGAGCAGCTTGCCCACGCGCGTCGAGCCCGTGAACGAGATCTTGCGCACGGCCTTCGAGGCCATGAGCGTGTCGCCGACGGCCGGAGCATCGCCCGAAACGACGTTGAACACGCCGCGCGGAATGCCCGCCTCGGCCGCCAGCTCGGCGAGCGCGAATGCAGACAGCGGTGTTTCCTCGGAGGGCTTGAGCACCATCGTGCAGCCCGCCGCGAGCGCCGGGCCCGCCTTGCGCGTGACCATCGCCAGCGGGAAGTTCCACGGCGTGATCGCGCCCACCACGCCCACGGGCTCCTTCGTCACGACGATGCGCGCGCCCTTTTTCGGCGCGGGAATCACGTCGCCGTAGGCACGCCGCGCTTCCTCGGCGAACCACGTGAGAAAGCTCGCCGCGTACGCCACTTCGCCGAGCGCTTCCGCATAGGGCTTGCCCTGCTCGGCCGTCATGATGCGCGCGAGGTCTTCGCGATGCGCGTGCATCAGCTCGCCCCAGCGGCGCACCCTGGCGCTGCGCTCGGCCGCCGTGGCGTCGCGCCACGCGGGAAACGCATGCGAGGCCGCCGCCACGGCCTGCAGCGCCTCGCGCGCTCCAGCGCGGGCGACTTGCGCGAGCGGCGCGCCGCTTGCCGGGTCGAACACGGCGTAGGTCGCCTCGCTTGCGACCCACTCGCCGTCGATGAAGTTCGACGTGCGCCACAGGCGCGCTTCTTTGAGTCCTTCGATCATGCTGCGATCTCCAGACGGCGCGCTGCGCGCGGTACGCGCGGAATGCGTGCCGTCACGTAGTCGTTGATGACGTCGCACGGCGTGTAGTTGCGGTCGAGTTCGTAAAGCTCGTCGGCGTCGAGTTGCGTCTCGAGCGCGGCGAGCGCGCTCTCGAACTGCGCGACCGTGTCCGCGCCCACGAGCATCGACGACACACCCGCACGGCCCAGCACCCATGCCTGCGCGATCTGCGCGCACGACACGCCCCGCGCCGCCGCCACTTCGGCCACGGAACGCGCGATATTGCGCGACGCTTCATCGTCGTACATCTGCACGGTGAAGAAGTCGGTCTGGTTGCGCACCGACTTCGCATCGCCGGAAAGCAGGCCGCGCGCGAGCGGGCTGAACACCGAAACGCCCACGCCCTGGTCCTGGCAGAACGGAATCATCTCGCGCTCTTCTTCGCGATACGCGCAGTTCAGTTGCAGCTGCATATTGATCGGTCGTGCGAAATGATGGCGCTCGCACGCCTGCAGAATCTTCGCGAACTGCCACGTGAACATCGTCGAAACACCGATATAGCGCGCCTTGCCCGCGCGCACGATGTCGTTCAACGCATCCATGGTTTCTTCGACGGGCGTGTTCACGTCGAAGTAGTGGAGCATGTAGACGTCGACGTAGTCGGTCTGCAGCCGGCGCAGCGACCCGTCAATGCCTTCCATGATGTGCTTGCGCGAATGGCCCTGGTTGTTCGCCCCATTGCCGATCGGATAGCCGACCTTGGTCGTGAGCACGAGTTCGTCACGCTTCGCGAGGCGTCGCACGATGCGGCCCACCACTTCCTCGCCCACGCCCGTCGAGTAGAAGTCCGCGAGGTCGATGAAGTTCACGCCCGCTTCGAGCGCGCGGCGCACGATCGGCTCGCTCTGCTCTTCGTTGTAGATCCAGGGCTTCCAGTCGGGCGTGCCCATGTTCATCGTGCCGAGGCACAGGCGCGACACCTTCAGGCCGGAGCGGCCAAGCTGCACGTATTGCATCGTAGTCACCTGATAACGGGAATCGCGGCTCACGCCGCCTTGGCCTTGGGCGTGTAGAACGGATTGCTGATCTGATCCTTGATCTTCGCTACGTCGTCGAGCATCGGGAGCCCGTTCATTGCGGCGCGAATGGCCGTCTTGCAGGCGACGTAGTTGTTCTCGTACACGGCATCGAGGTCGTCGCATGACCAGTTCACCCAGTTCGCCGTGACGATGCACCATGCGTTCTCCGCTTCGGGCGGCAGTGTGCCGTCGAGCATCGCTTCCGTCACGGCCTTCGCAATGGCCGCCTGCGAAGCGCCCCACGTGGCGTTGCCATGCAGGTCGCCGCGAATGTCGGCCTTGTTCACATACAAGGTGGCGGGCTTGACCGGCACGTTGGGCTGCGCGACCACCATGAACGGCACGTGGCCTTGCGAGGGCGAGGACAGGCTGTTGGTAAACGCCTGCCCAACGGGGCCGTTGCGGGGGCCGATCATGATGTTGATATGGGCAGCGTTTACGCCTGGTCCGGCGAAACCTTCGCCGATATAGACTTGCAGGTCTTTCATGTTTGACTCCGTCTCCTGTGTCATGGGTTCGAATATGGCCAGACGCATTCCAGCACACGCCGTCAGCGCCCAAAAGCTATGAAATCTCATGGGGGCATGACGCGCAGTCATCCGCAGTCGTCACTAGCGCGCGCTGACAGTGGCATGAGATCAGGTAATGCATCGATGACTATTCGTTGCTTCGCAACTCAAAATGCTGCCGCTAGACTCTGGTCGGACCGCTTCGAAAAGCACGGTCCGTGCATATAAAACTGGAGACGACATGAGACGTATGACGCTGGCAGGCGTGCGCATTGCCGCCGCCCTTGCGCTGACCTGCGCCGCCACGAGCAGCTTTGCGGCCCCCGGCTGGTGCCAGGCGGGCAAGACCGTGAAGCTCGCGCAAATCACCTGGGAAAGCGGTGCGCTGATGACCGAAATGGTGCGCACGGTGCTGGAGAAGGGCTACGGCTGCAAGACCGAAGTCATTCCGGGCGCCACGGCCGCCACCGAAACGGCGCTCACGAAAAACGACCTGCAAGTGTGGGCCGAGCACTGGACGGGCCGCAGCCCGATCGTGGCGCGCGGCTTGAAGGACGGCAGCGTGAAGCTGGTGGGCGAGCTGATTCCCGGCGGCGACAAGGAAGGCTGGTACGTCCCCGACTACGTGATCAACGGCGACGCGAAACGCGGCATCAAGCCCCTCGCGCCGCAACTGCGCTCCATCGCGCAACTGCCGCAGTACAAGTCCCTTTTCACCGACGATGAAGAGCCCGGCAAGGGCCGCTTCTACAACTGCCCCGCGGGCTGGGACTGCGAGCGCTTCAACAACCGCCTGCTCAGCGCCTACCAGCTCGGCGACGACTACACGAACTTCCGCCCCGGCACCGGCGGCGCGCTCGACGCGGCCATCGCCTCCGCCTACGAGCGTGGCAAGCCGATTCTCTTCTACTACTGGCAGCCCGCCGGCCTGATGGCGAAATACCGCTTCGTGCAACTGGAGAGCGCGCCGTATTCGGACGCCTGCTGGAACACGATCACCGATCCGAAGGGCGCGCCGTGCGCCTCCGCGTTCAAGGTCTCGCATCTGAAGATCGCGGTCTCGACGCCGTTCCACGACGCCGAGCCGGATGCCATGGCGTTCTTCGGCAAGGTGAGCTTGCCGCTCGCGCTCGACGAGCAACTGGTCCAGCAAATGCACGACAAGAAGCTCGACGCCTCCACGGTGGCGCGCAGCTTCTTCGAGCAGCATCCGGAAATCTGGAAGCAATGGGTCACGCCGGAAGTCGCCGCGCGAGTGCAGGCTGGCCTGCGCACGTGAGCAGCGGGACGACGCATCGCGACACGCATCACATGACACACGCAGAATGAGGCTCACCATGGGTTCCCCCTTCCTTCACCTCTCGATCGCCGACTGGGTCAACGATCAGGTCGCCGCGTTCGTGCAGCGTTACGGCGACGCGTTCCACAACTTCAGCGTGCTCATGCTGCGCGACATGCTCGTGCCGCTCGAAAGCCTGCTGCGCGCCACGCCGCCCATCGTCGTGCTCGCCGCGGTGGGCCTGCTCGGCTGGCATGCCTCGCGACGCGTCGGCGTGGCGCTGCTGTTCGTCGCCCTGCTCTGGCTGATCGGCAGCTTCGGGCTGTGGGACAAGCTCATGCAGACCTTCGCGCTGATGATGGTCGCCACGCTCATTTCGGTCGTGCTCGGCGTGCCCCTCGGCATCCTCGCCGCGTCGAGCAGCACGCTACGCCGCGTGCTGCTGCCCGTGCTCGACGTCATGCAAACGCTGCCGAGCTTCGTCTACCTGATTCCCGTGCTCATGCTGTTCGGCCTCGGCAAGGTGCCTGCCATTCTCGCCACCGTCGTCTATGCGTTGCCGCCGCTCATTCGCCTGACCGATCTCGGCATTCGCCACGTGGATGCGGAAATCGTCGAGGCCGCGCGCGCGTTCGGCACCACGCGCATGCAGTTGCTCTTTGGCGTGCAGTTGCCGCTTGCGCGGCCGAGCATCATGGCGGGTATCAACCAGACCACGATGATGGCGCTCTCCATGGTCGTGATCGCTTCGATGATCGGCTCGCGCGGCCTCGGCGAAGACGTGCTTGCGGGCATCCAGACGCTCGACGTGGGCAAGGGCACGCAGGCGGGCGTCGCCATCGTGATTCTCGCGATCGTGATCGATCGCATCAGCCAGGGTTACGGGCAAGGTCGGCGCACACGTGGCCTCGCGCGCAAGTCGAAACAGCCCTCGCGCATTCCGTTTCGCCGCGTGCGCGAGCAGGAGAGCGAAGGCACTGACGCGGCCAAGGCCGGCGAGCTGACCGGCAAACTCAACAGCGAGCCGGCCAAATAACGAACACGCAGGCAAAAGCGCCGGCACAATGGGAAACCCTGGGCAACCTTGAGAAAACCCGGCCGGCGCCTCCTGGACATGCAATGAGGTAACGATCATGAGCGGCATCGAAGTAAAGAACGTCTACAAGATCTTCGGCGCGCGCGACGCGAGCCAGCGCGCGCTCGAACTGCTGCGCGGCGGTGCGGGCAAGGCCGAGGTCCTCGAAAAAACGCGCTGCAACGTGGGCCTGAACGACGTGAGCCTGTCCATCGGCTCGGGACAGATCTTCGTCATCATGGGCCTTTCGGGCTCGGGCAAGTCCACGCTCGTGCGCCACTTCAACCGGCTCATCGAGCCGACCGTGGGTGACATCCTTATCGACGGCAAGGACGTGCTCAAGCTCTCCGACAACGGCCTGCGCGATCTGCGACGCTACGGTGTGAGCATGGTGTTCCAGAGCTTCGGACTCCTGCCTCACCAAACGGTGCTCAACAATGCCGCGTATGCGCTCGTCACGCGTGGCGAGAAGAAGGCGGCGGCGCATACGAGCGCGCGCGAATGGCTC
>DATBXG010000230.1:0-2500 GCA_036514415.1 Paraburkholderia sp. | reverse complement strand
GAGATCGACCGCGTGCCCGCCTGCGTGCTGAAAGCCGCGCAGCGCCCCGACCTCACCACAGCAGTTTTGGAGAAGCGGCGCCGCGCGGGCAACGCTAAAGTACGGCCCTGAAGTGCGGTCACTAACCCGGGAGGTGTTATGAATCAGGGTATCAATGTGGTGGGCCTGTACGTGGACGACCAGGACGAGGCGCTCAAGTTCTACGTGGACAAACTCGGATTCCGTGTGCATACCGACGTGCGCAATGGTGCGTACCGCTGGCTTACGGTCCAGCACCCGGAGCAGCCATCGTTCCAGCTCGGGCTCTTCCTGCCCGGTCCGCCCGTTCACGATGAGGCCACCGCGCAGGCGCTGCGCGCCATGGTCGCCAAGGGCGCCATGCCGCCCCTTGTGCTCGCCGTGGCGGACTGCCGCGGCAGCTACGAGCGCCTGAAGGGCCTGGGCGTGGAATTCACCCAGGAGCCAGTCGACCGCTATGGCAGCGTCGACGCGGGTTTTCGCGATCCTGCCGGCAACGGCTGGAAGATGATCCAGGCGCCGAAGCAGTCGTAACGGCTACGCACGCGCGGCTCCGAAGACGATGTCTTCGGCCGCGTCTTCGAAATGGTCCCGGCTTTCGGCGATTTCCTGATAGTCGATCTGGCCGTCGAGCATGACGTATTCGTGTATACGCAAGCCCGCGCACAAAATCACCTCGATATTGCGATCCGTCGCCGGAAACACGGCCTGCGGCTTGCCCTGCTGGGTAATCACCAGAAGCTGGCTGCCCAGCCGGTCCTTCATGAATAGCGTCTGCGTGACTCGCGCGGTTTGCACGCGCGTGCGATCGCCCACCAGGTCCAGATACGTTTCGCTAATGTTCTTGAACATCGTTGCCTCCATTTAAGCGCTGCCTGCCGCCGACCTTCGGTTACATGACAAGTCAACTATAGTGCCGAAATAAGCCACTCGCGGGCGACATCCTGTCGCGCACAAGCGCTTAATGGAGCGCACCGTTCTTCAGATCATTGACAAGTTTGCGCTAATCGAGCAGGGCGAACGGCGCGTGGCCGTCCATCCAGTCGTACTGGCTGGTCGGCGTCGCCCACGCCCAGTTCGAAGGCGAACGCGCGGCGGCGCTGTGGCTTGCGCGATCCGCGCCGCTGCGTCGCACAGCGCTCGTCGCGCGATCGTCGGTGCTCGTCTCGTGGCTTTCCGCGATGATGTCTTTCATATCAGTCCTGCTCCAAAGAAATTAGATCCGCATGCGACTGCCGACGGTTTGCGCGGCGCGTGCGAGCATGCTTTTCGATGTGAGCGAACGATACGGCAATTCACTGAAGCGCTTTTCGCTTCAAATGCCATTCTTTTATGCTTAGGCGCCACCGCGCGTGAGCGCCTGGTCCGCCACGAAACGGCACTGCGTTTCGCGGCGGCAATTCGATGACAATTCAATGACTGACGCGTGCTGAAAATCGTGCACGGACAAGGACGCAGTCAGGACGTGGCGTCCCAGCCGTGTGAGGCGAGGACCTTGTCGAGCAGAAAGCGTAGCGCGACGCGCTCGGCCTCGTTCAGCCCGTGGTAAAGGTCGCTGTCGCGCTTATCCAGGGTCGGGCCGATCTTTTTGAAAATCTTGCGGCCTTCGGCGGTGAGCGAAATGATGACGCTGCGCCCGTCCTTGTCGTTGCCCGTGCGCGCGAGGATCTCCTTCGAGAGCATGGCCTCGACCGTGCGGCTCGCCTGACTCTTGTCGAGGTTGGCGCGCCGCGAGATATCCATCACGGTTTGCGGACCGAACGTGCCGATCGCGGCGATGATGCTCGCCTCCGGATACGGCACACCCAGTTTGTCGCGCGACATCTCGCTGCTCATGCGATCGGCGATCTTGGTCAATGCCTTCAGCCGATAGGTCAGCGAGGCGTCTGCGCCAGGCTCATTCGTACTTGCCATATGCCCACTCGAGAATTGGATCCGGAAACGTGCGAAAGAAACCCGGGTATGTTGCCCTGATCCTGCCCGCGAGGTCAACTGTGGAGCACGCACGGGTCAGAAGCGGTGAGTCGAGCACCGCTCGCTTCAATACGGTGCACGCAGTGTGCGAAGGCGCAATACGCAGCGTCGATGCACATATCCATTTTCATCACTCGCTTTCATCGTGGCCGCTTATACTGCACGCGTTCAACGCGCGAAGATGGCCATGAGCAAACGAATGACTGTCCGGCAGTCGCCGGTGCACGGAAAAGGCGTCTATGCGTTGCGCCCCCTGCGGGCCGGCGAGCGCATCTTCGAATACAAAGGCAAGGTCATGAGCTGGCGCAGCGCGGCCCGGCGTTATCGTCTGCGTGAAGACGGCGCGCATACGTTTCTCTTCGGCCTCTCCGATGGCCGCGTGATCGATGGCGGCCAGGGCGGCAACTGGGCGCGCTGGCTCAATCACGCGTGCCAGGCGAACTGCGAAACCGTCGAAATAAACGGCCACGTCTTCATCGACGCGTGCCGCGACATCCTGCCGGGCGAA
>DATBXG010000229.1:0-3692 GCA_036514415.1 Paraburkholderia sp. | reverse complement strand
GGGTAATTCCGTCCTGACGGATTTTAGCAGGTGCTAATATGTGAAATGAGGTAGCGCGACACGGGACGCCTTGGGCCGCCTGGCTTCGGAGGCCGGAGCGTCAAGTGCGGATCCGAAAAAACATAAAGGGAACAGACATGCTGGTTACTTTTAAATGTCACGCGGCGCCCGACGTCACGATGCTGGAGAACCTCGCACAGTACCTTCTCGGCATCATCGGCAAGCGGCTCGGCCCTCGCGGTGTGATTACCCAGGACGAGCTCGACGCCGCGATCACGAAGCTCGAGGCGGCCATTGCCACGGACAAGAAAGATCGCGCCGAGCACGAAGGCCACTTTCACGAAGGCGAGGATGGCCGCGAGCACCGCCATGAACCGGCGGTGGGTCTCGCCCAACGCGCGTTCCCGTTTCTCGACATGCTGCGCGCCGCGAAGAAGGAAGGGAACGACATCGTCTGGGGGCTCTGAGGACTGACGCGTCCGGAGCGCATCGCGCGATTGGGCGTCCCGCTACGGTGCGTCCATCCGGCGCATCGGCAGGTACGCGATGGCCAACAGGCGTTCCCGCCTGATTCAATGCACCAGAAGCAAAGAGCCCGCAATCTGCGGGCTCTTTGCTTTTGTTCACATCACTGGCTGGCTGGCGCTGCCTCGGCAGCTGACGCCTCCGACGCCTTCGCTTTCTTCTTCTTCGGCTTCTTCACGTGCTTTTCGGTGGGCGCCGAATACGACGACACAGGGCTCGCCTGCTCCGGCGCGGCCGGCTGGGCGAACGACGGCTGCGCAAGGGCTGCGACGCCGAAGGCGGTCAACATCAACATCAGTTTCTTCATACGAATTCTCCGTCGAGGTTGCTTCGATTTTGCGTTTTAAGGAATTGCTGATGATCGAGCCGGCGCGGCGGCGCACGCGATGCGGCGCCGTGCCTGGCCGGGTGTCATGCAGGTGATGCCAGGGTCTTGCCGGGCCATCTTACAAAGCCGAAAAATCGCGCGCGCGTAATCTTCACCTTGCCCGATGGCGTATGTCGGGCGGCGGCAACAGGGATAACGCAGCCAGCGAAAGCGCGCCGCCCGGGCGGCGCGCTGTGTGGCTCAAGACGGCGGCTTAGAGCTGCGGCGCGAGGGCGCGGCGCGCGTCTTCTTCGGAGAGCGCCATGCGGCGTGCGTAGTCGGCGAGCTGGTCCTGGCCGATCTTGCCCACCGAGAAGTACGTGCTGTCCGGATGCGCGAGATAGAAGCCCGAGACGCTCGCGGCCGGCAGCATGGCGAGCGATTCCGTCACGCTCATGCCGACCTCGCCTGCCTGCAGGAAGTCGAACATGTCGCGCTTCACGAGGTGGTCCGGGCACGCCGGATAGCCCGGCGCGGGGCGAATGCCCGCGTACTTCTCGGCGATCAGCGCGTCGTTGTCGAGCGCTTCGTTTGCAGCGTAGCCCCAGAGGTCGCGGCGCACGCGCGCGTGCATTGCCTCGGCGAAGGCTTCCGCGAAACGGTCGGCGAGCGCCTTGAGCATGATCGCGCTGTAGTCGTCATGGTCTTTCTCGAACTGCGCTTCCTTCACGTCCACGCCGATGCCGGCCGTGACCGCGAACATGCCGATGTAGTCGGCCACGCCCGAATCCTTCGGCGCAATGAAGTCGGCGAGCGACCGGTTCGGGCGCATCACGCCATCCACCACCGGGCGCACCGACTGCTGGCGCAGGTTGCGCCACGTGAGCGCGACAGCGCTGCGCGACTCGTCGGTGTAGATCTCGATGTCGTCGTCGTTGACCGTGTTCGCGGGCAGCAGCGCGATCACGCCGTTGGCTTGCAGCCAGCGGCCCTGAATCAGACGCGAAAGCATCGACTTCGCATCCGAGAACACCTTGCGCGCCGACTCGCCCACGATCTCGTCGTTGAGGATCTGCGGATAGGGACCTGCGAGATCCCACGTCTGGAAGAACGGACCCCAGTCGATGTAGTTCGCCAGTTCGTTGAGGTCGAAGTTCTTGAACACGCGGCGGCCGATGAACTTCGGCTTCACGGGCTGGAAGTTCGCCCAGTCGATCTTCGTTTTGTTCGCGCGCGCTTCTTCGAGCGTCACCAAAGGCTGCGCCTTCTTGTTCGCGTGCTGGTCGCGAATGCGGTCATAGTCGCTCTTGAGCTCGTCGATGTACTTCGCCGCGCCTTCGTCCGAGAGCAGGCTCGAAGCGACGGAGACCGAACGCGACGCGTCCGGCACGTACACCACCGGTCCTTCGTAGTGCGGCGCGATCTTCACGGCCGTGTGCACGCGCGACGTGGTCGCGCCGCCGATGAGCAGTGGAATTTTCTTCATGCGGAAATAGTCGTCGCGCTGCATTTCGCTCGCGACGTAAGCCATTTCTTCGAGCGACGGCGTGATGAGCCCCGAGAGGCCGACGATATCCGCGCCCTCGACCTTGGCCTTCGCGAGGATCTCGTTGCACGGGACCATCACGCCCATGTTGACGACTTCGAAGTTGTTGCACTGGAGCACCACCGACACGATGTTCTTGCCGATATCGTGCACGTCGCCCTTCACGGTTGCGATGACGATCTTGCCCTTCGCGCGCACGTCGCCGCCCGCTTCGGCGAGCAGGCGCTTTTCTTCCTCGATGAACGGAATGAGGTGCGCCACGGCCTGCTTCATCACGCGCGCCGACTTCACGACCTGCGGCAGGAACATCTTGCCCTGGCCGAACAGGTCGCCGACGATGTTCATGCCGTCCATGAGCGGGCCTTCGATCACGTTGATCGGGCGGCCGCCGCCGCCCATGATCTTCTGGCGCGCTTCTTCGGTGTCCTCGACGATGAAGTTCGTGATGCCGTGCACGAGCGCATGTGCAAGACGCCTTTCGACGTCCTGGTTGCGCCATTCGAGGTTCTCTTCCTTCTTTGCGGCGCCGGTCTTGAACTTGTCGGCGATCTCGAGCAGGCGGTCGGTGGCGTCGTCGCGGCGGTTGAGCACGACGTCTTCCACGCGTTCGCGCAGTTCCGGGTCGAGGTCGGCATACACGCCGAGCTGGCCCGCGTTCACGATGCCCATGTCCATGCCGGCCTGAATGGCGTGGTAGAGGAACACGGTGTGGATCGCCTCGCGCACCGGGTCGTTGCCACGGAACGAGAACGACACGTTCGAGACGCCGCCGCTGATCTTTGCGTAGGGCAGGTTCTGCTTGATCCAGCGCGTGGCTTCGATGAAGTCCACCGCGTAGTTGTTGTGCTCTTCGATGCCCGTCGCCACCGCGAAGATGTTCGGGTCGAAGATGATGTCCTCGGGCGCGAAACCCGCTTCGTTCACGAGAATGTCGTACGAGCGCCTGCAGATTTCGGTCTTGCGCGCAAACGTGTCGGCCTGACCCTTCTCGTCGAACGCCATCACCACACTGGCCGCGCCGTAGCGGCGAATCAGCTTCGCGTGATGAACGAACTGTTCCTTGCCTTCCTTCAGCGAGATCGAATTGACGATGGCCTTGCCCTGCACGCACTGCAGGCCCGCCTCGATCACGTCCCACTTCGACGAGTCGATCATGATCGGCACGCGCGCAATGTCGGGCTCGGACGCGATCAGGTTCATGAAGCGCACCATCGCCGCCTTCGAGTCGAGCATGGCTTCGTCCATGTTGACGTCGATGACCTGCGCGCCGTTTTCGACCTGCTGCCTCGCGACCGCGAGCGCCTCGTCGAACTG
>DATBXG010000228.1:0-2070 GCA_036514415.1 Paraburkholderia sp. | reverse complement strand
CCCGACGGTGCGCTGCAGCCGGCCTACGCGGGCATCCGCCCGAAGCTTTCCGGCCCGGGCGAACCCGCCGCCGACTTCATGATCCAGGGTGCGGCTTCGCACGGCGTGCGCGGCCTCGTGAACCTGTTCGGCATCGAGTCGCCGGGGCTCACGGCTTCGCTTGCGATCGCGCAGCGCGTGTGCGAGATGGCTTCGTTCGATTGATCCGGCTTTGGGCCTTGCTTGCGCCCTTCTTGCGCCCAGCGGCATCATGCCGCTCACTTATCTCCAGCATTGCAGCGTCACCGGGGCTTGCTTCGTTGTTAAGCTTCTTCGCGACGCCGCCACCAGAGCGGCTCAGAGGCATGCGCGGCGCGCGCCACACACAAGCGCCGCGCGAAAACCCAGCGAACGAATCGCCACAATACTGGAGTGAGTCATATGAAATCGTCCCGCCGCAGCTTTCTGATCACGAGCATCGGCGTCGCTTCGACGCTCGCGCTTTCGCGCCAGGCCTTTGCCGACGCGCCCAAGGTTGCCGAATCCGATCCCACCGCCCAGGCGCTCGGCTACAAGCTCGACGCGACCAAGGTCGACAAGGCGAAGTTCGCGAAGTACGCCGCCGGCCAGGACTGCAGCAATTGCTCGTTCTACCAGGGCAAACCCACCGACGCGTTCGCACCGTGCCCGATGTTCGGCGGCAAGCAGGTCGCGGGCAAGGGCTGGTGCAGCGCCTATAACAAGAAGGCGTAACGAAAACGGCGCGGGCGCCCGGGTGCCCGGTTCAGGCGCGTAGGCCCCCGCGCACCCGGGTGCCCTCGCGCTGCCCGCTTCGCTTCGTAGGCAATCGGGCGCGCTAGAGCCGCGCCTGCAGGAGCGGCGGCCGCCGGCCGAACCACGGGCGCGCCGCCTCCAGTTGCGCGGCGAGGCGCAGCAGCAGCGCGTCGTTGCCCTCGCGCGCGGCGAACTGCACGCCAATAGGCAGCCCGCGAGCGTTCCACGCTAGCGGCACCGACATCGACGGCTGCCCCGTCAGGTTGAACAACTCGGTGCAGCCCGCCCACGCGAATGCCTTGTTCGAGGCTTCGGTCAGCAGCTTTCTCATCAGCACTTCCATCGGCACGGCCGTGACCGCGCGCATCTGCATGCGCTCGCCAGGGCTAGGTTTCAGCTCGCCGATCTTCACAGGCGGCGCGGCAAGCGTCGGGCACAGCAGCACGTCGTAGCGCTTCATCAGGTCGGCGAGCTGCGCCGTGATGCGCTGCTGCACGTCGAGCGCCGCGGGCAGTTCCCGCTCGCCGAGCTTGCGGCCGATGTGCGCCATGGCCCACGTCGCGATCTCGAACTCCTGGCGGCGCGGCTTCGTGCCCGTGATCTCGTCGGCGTTCAGCACGTATTGCTCGGCCACCACCGACCACAGCATGAGGAACGCCTCGCGCGCCGCCGTGTAATCCACGGTTAGCGTGTACGGCTCCACGCGATGGCCGAGCGAAGTCAGCAGCCCGGCCGCGTCGTCGAGCGCGCCGCGCACTTCGGGCGAGAGCGTGTCCGCGAACATGGGCTCGCCCAGCAAGGCGATGGCGAGCGGCTTCGAGCCGTCGAGCGGCGCGCGCGCGGCGGCGAGAAAGGTGCCCGGCGCGCCGGGCGGCAGCGCGGGGTCGCCGGCGATCAGGTCGAGCATGAGCGCGCTGTCGCGCACGCTGCGCGAAACCGCGAGATCGACTCCGAGCGCGCCGGGCGGCGGCGGGACCTCCGAGGCGGGCTGGAACGCGCGCGACGGCTTGAACCCGAAGAGCCCGCAGCACGACGCCGGAATGCGGATCGAGCCGCCGCCGTCGGATGCGTGCGCGAGCGGCACGATGCCCGCCGCCACCGAAGCGGCCGCGCCGCCGCTCGAACCGCCCGGCGTGTGATCGAGGCTCCACGGGTTGCGGCACGGACCGAACAGTTCGGGCTCGGTGTAGGGCATCTGCCCGAGTTCGGAAGCGCTCGTCTTGCCGAAGATATTCAGGCCCGCGGCGCGAAAGCGCGCGACCACGGGTGCGTCCGCGGTGGGAACGTAGTGGCGGTAGTGGCGGCTGCCGAGCGTCA
>DATBXG010000227.1:0-5936 GCA_036514415.1 Paraburkholderia sp. | reverse complement strand
CACGCGCACCTCGCGCGTGTCGAAGTCGCGCAGCGTGCCGTCGGTCTCGATGGCCGACGTGCCGATGATTGCGTAGTCAACCTTGAACTGGCGGATGAAGTCGATGGTGTGCTCGCCGACGATGCCTTTGTCCCAGGGCCGCACGACGCCGCCCGTGATCATCACTTCGCAGTCTTGATAGCCGCTCATCAGGCTCGCCACGTTGAGGTTGTTCGTGACGACGCGCAGGCCGCGATGATGATTGAGCGCGCGCGCGACTTCCTCGGTCGTCGTGCCGAGGTTGATGAAGAGCGACGCCTGATCGGGAATGTGCTGGGCCGCAAGCGCCGCGATTCGGCGCTTCTCCTCATGGAACATGTGCTGCCGCGCACTGTACGAGACGTTCTCCGAACTCGTGGGCAGGCTCGCGCCGCCGTGATAGCGGCGCAGCAGGTTCATGTCGGCGAGCCAGTTGACGTCGCGGCGGATGGTTTGCGGCGTGACGTCGAAATGCGAGGCGAGATCGTCGACCGTGACGAAGCCGTCGCGTTGCACCCATTCGAGCATTTCCTGCTGGCGCGCGTTCAGGGTGAGGCGAGGATCTCGTGTCATGGGCTCGTTTTGCATGCGGGTGAGGACCGACCTATTGTAAGGGCTTGCCCACCTGATTCAGGAGAAAGCCGATCCACGCCCTACGCAAATGGATGGCAGGCGCGGCCTCGACCACCGCGACCGCCACGCTGGCGCCATTGTCGGCCGCCGCGCAAACGAGGCTTCCTTGAGAATGCTGCGCTTTCCCCTTTCCCCAGCCGCCCCCGATGCAATCCGCCTCACCCGCCGCTGCAGTGACACGCGCTTTTTTGTTGACCTCTATTTCCAATTTACTGGATAATAACTCCATCATCCTGGAACACAGCCAAATGGACAGTCCGACCGACGCCGGAATCAACGAGCGAATCGCCCGCTGCGTGCGCGACTTGCGCGCAACGCGCGGCCTGACGCTGGACGCGCTGGCCACGCGCAGCGGCGTGAGCCGCTCGATGATCTCGATGATCGAGCGAGGCGCCGCCAGCCCCACCGCGGTCGTGCTCGAAAAGCTCGCGGCGGGGCTTTCCGTGTCGATGGCGAGCCTCTTCGGCGCAAGCAGCGAAAGCACGCCCGCTGAACCCCTGGTGCGCCGCGAACAGCAGGCTCAGTGGCGCGACCCGCAGTCGGGCTATACACGCAGGAGCGTGTCGCCGCCCAACTGGCCGTCGCCGATCCAGCTGGTCGAAGTGGACTTCCCGGCCGGCGCGCGCGTTGCCTACGAAACCGGCAGCCGCGAGAATGTGCTTCACCAGCAGGTCTGGGTGATGAAAGGACGCATCGACGTGGAGCTGGGCGATCAACGGCATGCCCTTCACGCGGGCGACTGCCTCGCCATGCGGCTCGATCAGCCGCTGATCTTCAGCAATCCGGGCAAGCAGGCCGCACGCTACGTCGTCGCCATCTGTGACATGAGCGATTTCTGAATCCACGTACCGTGACGTAAAACGCGACCCAATCTGCCAACCTTCTTATTTAAAGAGGATTCCCTATGAATTCGAAATCACAGAGCGATGCCGTGCGCTTCATCGACTGCAACGAAGCGGAGCATGCGCCGGCGATTCTCGAGATCCTCAACGACGCGATCGTCAATTCAACGGCGCTCTACGACTACAAGCCGCGTCCGCCCGAGGCAATGGCCGCCTGGTTCGGCACCAAGCGCGCGAACGGCTTTCCGGTAGTGGGCGCCGTGGACGAGGCCGGCACGCTGCTCGGCTTCGCGAGCTGGGGCACGTTTCGCGCGTTTCCCGCGAACAAGTACACGGTCGAGCACAGCGTGTACGTGCATCGCGACCAGCGCGGGCGCGGCCTTGGCGAGCGTCTGCTGCTGGAGGTGATCCGGCGCGCCCGTGAACGGCAGATTCACGTACTCGTGGGCTGCATCGACGCGGCCAATTCCGGTAGCATCGCCCTCCACACCAAGCTGGGTTTCACGCACGCAGGCACGATCAAGGAAGCGGGCTTCAAATTCGGCCGCTGGCTCGACGCCGCTTTCTACCAGCTCAACCTGGAAATGCCCGCGCCGCCTGTGGACGGCTGAAGTTCGCGCACCTTCCCGCGCGTAGCGCCGCGCGGTTTGCGCGCGGTTTGCACATCGTGGTTTGCGCCTCGTGGTTTGCCCTTATTGCTCGCTCGATCGCGCCAGGGCCGTCGTTCCGGCACTATGGCGGTAGCGCGCACGCAGCGGCTCGCGGGCCGCGCGCTTCGAAGCGCACGCCGTTCGCGAAGCGCGTAGGTTCGCCTGACTGCGGCTGAGGAATTCGGCTTTTCGCCTGGCGCGCCGCACTAGCCAGCGCACGACGAGCACCGCGCAACCTACCGCCGCGAGCACGGCCGCGCGAAACGGCTGCGATTCGAACGCACGCACTGGCACGTGCAGCAGCACGATCGAAATGACCACGGCGGCCTGAATGAGGATCACCGCAAGCGAAGCGGCAAACAGGTATACGTGCAGGCGACCGGTCGGCGGCTTCATGGGGCGGCACTCCAGAAAGTTGCGCGGACAACGATATCCGGTCTGGCTGGCACCAGCCTACGCCTCGCGAATGTCAGGCACATGGCAGCCCACAACGTTGGGCAGGGTTATGTGATCGTGCCTGCTCTTACCTGAAGAGAACCTTAAGGGAAGGTGCCTGCGATTACGCTTTTTTCGTCTGACGATAATTCTTTGCGTACCTTACCAACCTGCGCCTTTCACTGTCTTTCTGCCTGGCTCGATGCGTGCGCAACGTGACAGGTCGTTTTCGGTTTCATTCAGCGCTTACGTAAGGTTGACATAAGTTAGCGCGCGTACGCTTGAACACGGCAACCCGTACGGCAATGCAGTCATGAATCGCACCTATGAATATCGCGGCTACGCAATCCGCGTTGGCGTCGAAGCGAACGGCACGGTCCCGCTCGAGCGCTCTGAAATCAAACGTCCTCGTTACGCGGCCGTGGTAAGCATTGCGTCAAGCGACAATCCCGCCGCGCCCTCGCCCGCCCTGAAGATCGACGACGCCGCCGGGCTCCCCTTCAGTTCCGATATCGACGCCTTGATGGGCGGTTACAGCGCGGCCCGCCGCCTGATCGACGAACAGCTCGCCGATACGCAAGGCTGACCCCAAAAGCAAAAAAAGGTTCTTCGCGGATTTCCGGGGAGACCGATTGCGGACAGGCTGAATTTTGCTGTTAAAGCTCGTCATTTCCCTGCAGTTTGCTTCGCAGTGCTGTCACGACGCGGCGGGTTGCCTCCAGGTCCATCGGCTGGATGCCGTCCGAAAGGCTATTGACCCAGGGCGCCTGCAGCTTCATGGCCGCGTCGAACGCCTGCCTTCCGCTGTCGGTTAGAACAACAAGCTGCGCCCGGCGGTGATGCGGGTTGGTCTCGAATGCGACGAGCCCTTCCCTTTCGAGGTCATTGACGATCCGTTGCACGTTTTGGCGGTTACCGCCCAGGTCCCTGGCGAGCCACGCGACCGGCTGTGGGCGTTCGGCGCCAAGGATTGCACCGAGGATCTGCCAGCGCGCGCTCGTCAGGCCAAGTGGCGCAACCAGCCGGTCGCCCGAAGTCAAAAGCAGACTGTTCAATCTGAACAGGTCAGTGAGGAAACTGGTTAGGGTCTCGCCCGCAGGCGTTCGACTGGTCTTGCGCATCCGTCACCATATAATGTTATTGACATCATGATGTCAATAAGCGAGTATCGACATCGCACCGATTTGACATCATACAACCATATTGAACGGAGGTTATTATGGCCCACATGCGCCCACTGGACCCTGCCTTTCCAATTGAACGTCAAATTGCGCTCGACGCCAGACCGGTCGTGCTCGTGAATGTCTTCACGCTCGATAAGGCCGACGAGCAGACCTTCCTCGCGGTGTGGCAGGACGATGCGGCATTCATGAAACAGCAGCCCGGTTTCATCTCGACGCAGCTTCACCGCGCCATCGGCGAGAGCCCGACTTACCTGAACTATGCTGTCTGGGAATCGACCGGGCACTTCCGTGCTGCATTCACGCATCCAGAATTCAGAGCGAAGCTCTCGTCTTATCCATCATCGGCGGTGGCATCGCCGCACCTGTTCCAGAAGGTCGCGGTGCCCGGCGTTTGCGTCGCATAGCCGAAGCAAGTAACCGGACAGCCGTGGCCAACGCGAAGGCCCGAAGCCATCGCGCGCTTTCGTCGGGACGCGCTGCGTGCGCGCCCCGCCTGGGCTCAGTCGCGGTTCGCCTGCAACACGGTCAGCGCGGCCATGTTGATGATGCGTCGGACCGTCGAGCTCGACGTCAGCACGTTCACCGGCGCATTCACGCCCAGCAGGAACGGGCCGACCGCCACGTTGCTGCCCGCCCCCGTCTTGAGCAGGTTGTAGGCGATGTTGCCCGAGTCCACGTTCGGGCACACGAGCAGATTCGCCGCGCCCTTGAGCTTCGAATGCGGCAGGATGCGCAGGCGCAGCGCTTCGTCCAGCGCGCAGTCGCCGTGCATTTCCCCGTCGATTTCCAGATCGGGATTCTTTTCCGTCACGAGCTTGAGCACTTCGCGCATCTTCGTGCCCGAGGCCGAGCTGCCCGAGCCGAAGTTCGAACGCGAGAGCAGCGCGACCTTCGGTGCGAGATTGAGCCATTCCATCTGACGCGCAGCCGCCAGCGTGAATTCTGCGATCTGCTCGGCGTTCGGGTTGTCGTTCACGTGCGTGTCGACGATGGCGACCGTGCGCTTGTCGAGCAGCAGGATGTTCATCGCCGCATAGGTCTTCGCGCCGGGTTGCATGCCGATGGCTTCGTCGACGAAGCGCAGGTGGTCGTGATACGCGCCCACCGTGCCGCACACCATGCCGTCCGCGTCGCCGAGGCGCACCATCATCGCGCCGATCAGCGTGAGGCGGCGGCGCATTTCGACGCGCGCCATCTCCTTCGAGATGCCATCGCGGCAACGCAGTTCCCAGTAGGTCGTCCAGTACTGGTGGAAGCGCTCGTCGTACTCGGGGTTCGTGACTTCCACGTCTTCGCCGAGCTTCAGGCGCAGGCCGAACTTCTCGATGCGGGCAAGCAGCACCTCGGGGCGGCCGATCAGGATCGGGCGCGCAAGCTTCTCGTCCACGATCACCTGCACCGCGCGCAGCACGCGCTCTTCCTCGCCTTCGGCGAACACGATGCGCGACTTGCCGCCATCACGCACGAACTGCTTCGCGGCCGCGAAGATCGGCTTCATGAACGCGCCCGAGTGATACACGAACTGCTGAAGCTCGTTCGTGTAGGCGCCAAAGTCGTCGATGGGGCGCGTGGCCACGCCGTCTTCCATCGCGGCCTTCGCCACGGCCGGTGCGATACGCACGATCAGGCGCGAGTCGAACGGCTTCGGAATCAGGTACTTCGGCCCGAAGCGCAGATCATAGGCGCCGTAGGCGGCGGCCACCGAGTCGTTCAGCTCTTCCTCAGCGAGCTTGGCGATCGCATGCACGGCCGCGATTTCCATGTTGCGCGTGATGGTCGTTGCGCCCACATCGAGTGCGCCGCGGAAGATGTACGGGAAGCACAGCACGTTGTTGACCTGGTTCGGGAAGTCCGAACGGCCCGTGGCGATCACCGCGTCCGGGCGCGCTTCGAGCGCGACCTCGGGGAAAATTTCCGGCGTCGGGTTCGCTAGCGCGAGAATGAGCGGCTTGTCCGCCATCTTTCTCACCATGTCGGCCTTGAGCACACCGCCCGCCGAAAGGCCGAGGAACACGTCCGCACCTTCGATCACTTCGGAAAGCGAGCGCGCCGAGGTGTCCTGCGCGAAGCGTTCCTTGTCCGGGTCCATCAGCGTCGTGCGGCCCTGGTAGACCACGCCGTCGATATCGGTCACCCAGATGTTCTTGAGCGGCAGGCCCAGATCCACCATGAGG
>DATBXG010000226.1:0-2139 GCA_036514415.1 Paraburkholderia sp. | reverse complement strand
ATCACCGGACGCAGGAACACCATCAGGTTGGTCTTCGCGCGCGTTTTGTTTTCCGAGCGGAACAACTGGCCGATCCACGGAATATCGCCGAGCAGCGGCACCTTGCTGTTGCTGACCTGATAGTTGTCCTGCATCAGGCCGCCGAGCACGATGATCTCGCCGTTGTCGGCCAGCACGGTCGACTGGATCGAACGCTTGGTGAACTCGGGGCCGGCCGGGTTGGTCGTCGCGTTGGTCGTGCCGTTCACGATCGCCGAGTCTTCCGTGTACAGCTGCAGCTTCAGGATGCCGCCGTCGGTGATCTGCGGCTTGATGTGCAGCGTCAAACCCACGTCCACGCGATCGAAGGTGTTGAACGCCGTGCTCGTCGTGCCGCTCGTGAGGTTGGAATACGAGCCCGTCTGGATCGGCACGTTCGTACCGACGACGATCTTCGCTTCCTGGTTGTCGAGCGTGATGAGGTTAGGCGTGGACAGCACGTTGGCGTCGGCCGTTTGCGAGAGCGCCTGAAGCAACGCGCCGAGACCCCGCACACCGAAGATATTCTTGATCCAGCCGACATTCAGGCCCTGCTGGAGGCTGGATGCCCCGAGCGCGCTTGCGAGGCCGCCGGAAGCGGCATCGGCTGCCGCGGCTGCCGTCAGGTTGATGATGCTGTTGCCGCTGCCGGTGGAAAGATTGGTGCCCGCGTACAGATTGCCGTTCGCGACCTGCCACTGAATGCCGAGGTTCGCGTTCGTGTTCGAATTCAGCTCGACAATCAGCGCTTCGATGTAGACCTGTGCGCGGCGCGCATCGAGCTGGTTGATCACGCTGCGCAGGTTGCGGTACACCGCATCCGGCGCCGTGATGATCAGCGAGTTCGTGGCCGGGTCCGCCTGGATCATGCCGCCCGGCTGGTTCTCTTCACCCTTGTCCTTCTCGCTGCCAAGGAACGGCGCTTCGTTGCTGCTGCCGCTGCCGTATGAGCTACCTGACATCGAACCGCCCGACGACGAACCGCCGCCCAGCGAGTTCGGCAACGGCGGCGTGCCGGAAGTGCCCGTCGACGTACTGCCGCCGCCGCTGCTGCCGCTCTGGTTGAAGCCGCTCGCATTGCCGGACGACGAAGACGACGACGTCTCGGTGCCGCCCTTGCCCAGCATCCCGTGCAGCGTCTTGGCGAGTTGTGTCGCGTCGGCGTTGCGCAGCGGGACGACGTGGATGTTGCCCGGCATGCTGGTCGGCGCGTCGAGCTGCTTCGAGAGCTGGACCGCGGAGGCGAGGCGCTGCGCGTTCGAGGCGCGCAGCATCAGCGAGTTGGTGCGCGGGTCGGCGATGACCGAAACCTTCAGCGACGGGTCCGAGGCACCGATCGCGCCCGGATCGAGCATCTTCGCGATTTGCGGCGCGAGGTCGAGTGCATTGGCGTTGTGCAGCGGCACCACCTGCACCTGCTGGCCGGCGGCCGAGTCCACACCCGCGATGATCGAGGCGATGCGGCGTACGTTGTCCGCATAGTCGGTCACGATGAGCGTGTTGTTGGACGGGTAGGCGGCAATGGTGTTGTTCGGCGAGATGAGCGGGCGCAGCACGGGCAGCAGGTTGTTGGCCGACTCGTGCCTGAGCGTAAACACCTGCGTCACCACCTGGTCGCCGCGCGCACTGGGCGCGTTGCCGACGTACGTGGGCACGCCCTGCAGCTTGGCGTCGGCCTCCGGCACGACCTTCAGTACGCCGTGATCCTGCACGAGCGCGAAGCCTTGCATGCGCAGCGCCGACTGCAGCGTCTTGAGCGCCTGGTCCTCGGGCACCGGGTTCTCGGAGACGAGATTGAGCTGCCCCTTCACGCGGGGATCGACGATGATCGTTTTGCCGGTGGCGGCGCCAATTGCCTTCGCCACCTGGTCGATATCGGCGTTGACAAAATTGAGCGTGACCTGCGCATAGGCAAGTTGTGCCGTAATGAGTCCGCTCACGAGCAGCGCCGTGGCGACGCGACGCAAAGCCATACGATTTCTTCTCATGGGTGTCTTATCGAAGCCAGCGGCAGACGCGCGCGGCTATTCGTCCTCGACGTACGGCTGTGGGGCCGACTCGCCTGTGCTTTTCTGACTAGTGCCGGCGCCGGCTCTCCTCAGCCCGGACGTCCGTCAGTCA
>DATBXG010000225.1:0-3072 GCA_036514415.1 Paraburkholderia sp. | reverse complement strand
TGCAGGCGCTCGGCGGCGCGAAGAACCACATGGTCGTGATGCCCGACGCGGACCTCGACAAGACCGTGGACGCCCTGATCGGCGCGGGCTACGGTTCGGCTGGCGAGCGCTGCATGGCGATCTCGGTAGCCGTGCTGGTGGGCGATGTGGCTGACAAGATCGTGCCGCGCCTCGCCGAGCGCGCACGTAGCCTCGTTGTGAAGAACGGCATGGAAGCCGACGCCGAAATGGGCCCGATCGTCACGAAGCAGGCGCTCGAGCGCATCGAAGGGTATATCGCAAGCGGCGTGGAAGAAGGCGCGAAACTCGTGGTGGACGGGCGCGGCCTCAAGGTGCCAGGCCACGAAGAAGGCTTCTTCACCGGCGGCACGCTGTTCGACAACGTCACGCCCGAGATGCGCATCTACAAGGAAGAGATCTTTGGGCCGGTGCTCGCCTGCGTGCGCGTGAAGGATTTTGCCGAAGCCGTGCAGTTGATCAACGATCACGAGTTCGGTAACGGCGTCGCCTGCTTCACGAGCGACGGCCACGTGGCGCGCGAGTTCGGCCGCCAGATCGAAGTGGGCATGGTGGGCATCAACGTGCCGATTCCGGTGCCGATGGCATGGCACGGCTTTGGCGGCTGGAAGCGCAGCCTCTTTGGCGACATGCACGCGTATGGCGAAGAAGGCGTGCGCTTCTATACGAAGCAGAAGTCGATCATGCAACGCTGGCCGGAAAGCACCGAAAAGGGTGCTGAGTTTTCGATGCCGGTGGCGAAGTAACGGTTGTTAGTGAAAGAAAAAAGCCCACTTCGTGTGGGCTTTTTTTATGGTTCATCGCGGGCGTCGAAACAACGATGCCCGTGGGTGCGGCTTTACAGCTGCCCCCGCCGGGAGCAGATCTGAGCGATGCGCGAGATCGCGGACGGTTCTCTCGCGCCCGGCATATTCTGCAGGATGCACTCGTGGTATGCCTTCTCGCGCGGCAGCAGCATTTCGCCATTCCGATACAGTGCATAGCACGAGCGCTGTACATAGTTCGATGCGACCTCATTGCGGGCATCGCGCAATCCAGCCAGCATACAATCATCATAGGATGACTGACCATCGGCCAGCGCTGCATGCACGGTCAGGAGGCCCAGCAGGCCAATCGCAGTCCGCAGGGCGGCACTCCATCTGCCATTCTTTAGCATGACGTTCCTTATTTTGCTTCTCGTCTGTCTGTGTAAGTTCGCGTGGCCTGGACACCAGGCCCGCAATCGCAGCAGTCTATCAAAGGACGTCATTCATGCTTCGATGGAGGTCTCACCTGCGAGTCCGAGTTGCGCTCATGACTATTGACGGAGATGCCCCATGACGGACACCGCTGCGCCGCGCCGCAAGCGCACAGCGCGTTTCGTGGAGATTGCCGAAGCCGCGGGCGTGAGCCCCGCTACGGTCGACCGCGTGCTCAACGAGCGCGGCAGCGTGTCCGCCGCGATGCGTGCGCGTGTCGTGGCGGCCGCACGCCAGCTCGGCGTGCCGCGCGTGTTACCCGAAACGCATCACGGACTCGTGCATATCGACGTCCTGCTGCCGCAAAACAGCACGCCCTTTTTCCAGCGCCTGACACGCGGCCTCGAGCGCTCCATGCAGATGCTCGACCGGCGCATCGTGCTGCACCGGCAGTTCCTGCCCGAAGCCGACGACGACGTCATCACCCGCGCCATCCTGCGCCCGGACTACAAGCGCGCGGGCCTGATCGTCACGACGCACGACACGGCGCCGGTGCGCGACGCGCTGCGCACCGTGATCGCCCAGGGCGGGGCCGTGGTCACGATGGTCACCGACATCGACGAAGTCGAGCGCGTGCACTACGCGGGCATCGACAACAAGCTCGCCGGCCGCACGGCGGGCTATTTCGTCGGGCGCCTCGCGAAAGAGCCGGGCCGCGTTCTGCTGATCTGCTCGCGCAAGGACTACCACGCGCATATCGAGCGCATCAGCGGTTGCCGCGAGCAGCTGGCCGAGTCGTTCCCTCACCTCGTGTGCGACGGCGAAGCCGTGGAAACCCTCGATGACGTGGACCAATGCCATCGCGCGGTGCTCAAGGCGCTCAAGCGTGGCGACGTGGTCGGCATCTACAACAGCGGCTATGCGTCGGCGGGGATCGAGGCGGCGCTGCGCAAGGTCGGCGCGACGGGAAAGATCGTGTGGGCAGGCCATGAAATGCTCGACCTGCACCGCCAGTACATCGAGCAGGGCACGATGGATATCGCCATCGACCAGGACCCGGACGGACAGGTCATCTCGGCGTTGGAGCATGCGCTCAACGCATGCGGCGTGCTCGAAACGCCCGCGCCTCCGGGGCCTGTGGAGTTCCGGATTTTCTGCTCGGCGAATGTGAGGCGCAATCCGTATCTGGTCGTCGGGAATTGACTTCTCCGTTTCGGCTTCGAAGTGTCAAGCCGCGGCGCTTTCATGCGCCGATTCCTTCTCGACCTCGCCCCACAGGTCGCGAATCCAGTCGCGCAGCAGCAGCGATTCATTCCAGCGATCGGTCGTATCGTTGCCATCCGGCCCGATGATCGCGTACGGCTGCGGGCCCAGTTCGCAGGTGAACGCGAGCGTGTCGTCGGCGCCTGCGCGGCGGCGCCACGAACGAAAGCCGTAGCGCCACCAGTCGAGAAAAAGATCCACCCATTTGCGATGCGGCGCGAAGGAGAGCTCGATCTGCACCTGCTCGCGGCTCGCCACGCGGCCGTGAAACGCCCACGAAGCATCGAGTATGCGATGCAGGAGCGCATGATTCTCCTGCGAAACCGGCCACGCGAACTCGCGCCCCACGAGGTAATGCGAAATGTCGCCCAGCAGCGCGAGATCGGGCCGCGCGTCGAGCAGATCGAGCGTGAAATACAGGTCCGTCGTCATGCGGTCGCGATGCGTTTCGATGTAGACGGGAATGTCCACCTGCTCCGCAAGCCGCTGCCAGCCGTCCAGCAAGGCGAGCGCTTCGCCTTGCGTGCGCGGGCGCACATCGGGTTGAAGGTCCACATGGTGCAGGCCGAATTCGGTTGCGAGTTCAAGCACCGGCTGGAGGTCGTCGACGGTC
>DATBXG010000224.1:0-5785 GCA_036514415.1 Paraburkholderia sp. | reverse complement strand
GAGCCGCGCAAAAGGCGCGCCAGTCCCTCCTGTGTAGCGTATTCGCCGTGCAGTCCTGCGCTATGGCGATTCGCCGCGAGGGCGCTCGGATACGACAGCATGATGCGCGCTTGCTGGCCGAACTGGTTGAGCGCGTTTTCGAGCGGACCCGCGGCGATATCGAATGCCTTGTGCGGAGCGGATTCCGCCGATTGCGCCGATTGCGCGGCTTTCGCGTCGTCTGCCGCGAAAGCGCGGGGCGATGCACCGATCGCGAAGATCGTTGCAACTGCAACGCTGATGACGTGCCGCTTTCGGTTCGCGCGCAGACACGATCCCCGACTGCGCACGGCGGTCATACTGGTGGTATTGGTGCAGGCTCTTTCAGATAGTCCCATGTTTCACGATGCTCGACAGGTAGATGATCTGGTGGTCTCATCTGTCTTGTCCCGCGAGAATCGAAAACAGCTCAATACCAGTGAAAATTGTTTCAATGAATCGATCTTCGCACTAGGCATGCGCCGGCTTGACCATGACCCAATAGCGCGTGAGGTACTCCAGCCTGACGGGCAGCGAGGCCGCGAGCGTATTCAGCACGCGATCCGTGTCCGCGAGCGGATAGGTGCCGGAGAGGCGAAGATCCGCGATCGACGGGTCACAGCGCAGGTAGCCGTCGCGATACCGTCCAAGCTCCGCCAGAAAGTTGGCAAGACGCATGTTGCTGGCGACCAGCATGCCTTGCGTCCATGCTGTTGCGTCGGCGCTCGTTGGCTCAATCGACATGGTTTGCGTCGACGTGAAGCGCATCCGCTCTCCGGCGCGCACGATCCGGGACGCGGCCAGCGCACGGGCCGGCTCGACCCTGACGGCGCCGTCGAGCACGTCGAGGCGCGTCGTCGAATCTTCCTGCCTGAGTGAGAAGCGGGTGCCGAGCGGTATCGACGCACCCTGTGCGGTCTGCGCGATGAACGGGCGTGGTGCGGCGCCGTCGTCGTGACCCGTGACGATCATGATTTCGCCGCGAAGCAGGATGATGCGCCGCTCCGTTTCCGTGAACCGGACATCGACGGCGCTTGCGGTATTGAGCGTGAGCCGGGTGCCGTCGCTGAGCGTCACGTCACGCCGTTCGCCGGTGCCCGTGCGCCAATCCGCGCTCCAACTGCGCCACGCGAGCTGGTCGCGCGCGACCCAGGCCGTACCGCCAGCAAAAAAGAGAAGAACGAGTGCCTTGACGCCTGCTCGGCGTGCGGGCGAACGCGGACGTGTCAAGGCGGCACGCATGGCGCTCGCCGCCGAATCATCATTGATTGTCTGCAAACGCCGGCTGACGGACTGAATATGCTTCCACGCGCGGCCATGATCGACGTGTGCAGTTCTCCACTGCTCGAACGCGAGTCGCTGTGCGTCCTTGACTTCGTCCGACTGCAGCTCGAGCCACCATTCGACCGCGCTGCGTGCGACGTCAGGTTCGATGCCGGTGGGGACGTGGATGTTCACCGCGTCAATCCAGTTGCATCGCGAAAAAGCATTGGCCTGCCGCCTTGACCAGATAGCGTTTGACCGTGGCGAGCGAAATATGCAACGTGGCCGCGATCTCCCCGTGCGTCGCGCCGTCGAGTTGCGCCATCAGAAATGCACGCTTGACGGGTCCGGGCAGGCCGTCAAGCAGCGCATCGATTTCACACAATGTCTCGAGCAAGATGGCCTGATCTTCGGGTGACGGCGCGAGCGCATCGGGCACCTGCGCGAGCGCTTCAAGATAGGCACGCTCGATCTGTTCGCGTCGCCAGTGATTGGAGAGGACGCGCTGCGCAACCGTAGTGAGAAAAGCGCGCGGCTCGAGCAATTCCAGCGGTTCGTCGCGGGCGAGGAGTCGCGTGAAGGTGTCGTGCGCGAGATCGGCTGCCCGATGCGCGCACCCCAGCTTGCGACGCAGCCATGCGTGAAGCCAGCTTTGATGGGCGACATAAAGTTCATGGACCTCGAGACGCAAGGAGAGCTTGTCTGCCGGCATGCTTGATCTTCCGCGCGAAGCGGTAAGCCAAAATTAATATAGTAAATGAGAACTATTCGTATTATTACACAAAATGAATCCGCCTTGCGCATCGTTGTTTTTGCGTTCCCAGCCGGCAGTTCGCAGTCACTCAGAAGCTCAGTACGCATAGAGCCAATCCCGCATCCCGCTTGACCTGCACCCGAATCGACCCGTTTATTTTCCTGCAGCATTTCCCCGCCATTGCCCCTAAAATTCCATGGTCCTGCTGTACCGGAGCCTTACCATGGAACGAAAGAAAGCCGAACACATCCTGCTCGAAGCCGACGAGATCGCCGGCCTGGTCCTCAACGGTTTTGATATGACGATGGAGACCGACGCCGGGCGCGCGCTTTACGATCGCGCGTTCACCGCCTATATCCACAACGAAATTGGCGACTTGCCGGTTGCGGAACTCTACGACGCCCTCAACGGTTCGCCTGATGCATTCAGCGCGACCGCGTCGCAGTAAACCAGCCGCCGTTTACTTCACGCTGAACGCATAGTGCCCGGTCGTGCGATGCCCATCGGCGGCCACCGCCACCCACACCACCGAATATTTCCCTGGCGTCAACGCATTGAGCGCCACCGACATGCGCTTGTTGTTGCCCGCATCGACCTTCGCTTTCTCGCGAATGACCGACTTCCCCTGCGCATCCAGCACATCGATGGAGCTGAACGCGGGCTCGAGCCCGTCGTCGAAGTCGATCACGACCGCATTGAGCGTTGCCGGCGCGGTGGACCCGGCTGGCGGTTCCTGAAGCAACGGATAAGCGTGCGCCCAGGCGAGGTGTGCGGCAAGCAGCGCGACCGAGGCGATAGCCGAGCGCAATGTGGCGAGTTTCATGGCGAATCTCCTGTGCGAATGTGCGGGTTTACTGGAAGAGCGGTTTGCCGAGCGTGCGCGGCGCGACATCGTCGAAAAAGATATGGACTTGCGCGAGGATCCCGACGTGCGAGCCGCTCGCCCGGTTGATCGGTATCTGCGCCTCGATGCCGAGCTGGCCGTAACGGTTCATCCAGATGAAGCCGGGGTTGACGGTACCGGTCGTTTGCCCCTGGCTGCGCGAAAGGGGCACTTCGACGAGCGGGATCAGGTTGGAAAACGGTTGCGGCAAGCCGAGGTCGTGAACGTGTTGCTGCAGGTAGGGCAGGCTGTACTGGAACGTGAAGCCATAGTCGAACGAATTCGGCTGGCCGCCGCCTGTCGTGAGCGACGGTCCCGCTTCGCCGGTGATGGCGATGGGGCGCAGCCACGCGAGCGAGTCGGGCAGGTCGCCCATGCCCTTGCCAGCGAAGATCTTTGGTGAAATCGTCGAGAAGTTGCGGGCAATGGCGCGGCTGCCCGTGCCGCCGAGTTCTGCGTTCACGCCCACCGACGTCATGAATTCATGTGCGTCGTTCACGTAGAGCAGGTACTTGAGCCCCACGCCGAAGTTGTCGAAGCCGCGAGCAGTGGGGTTGTTCTGCATGACGTAGCTGCCGTCCACGGAGAGCGCGAGCCTCGGCGTGATGAGCTTGTCGTACTCGAAAGCAAAGGTGTTGACGCTCTGATCGCCAGCGTCGCCCGGCACGCGTTGATGGCCGAATTCGAGGTTGGCTTCGTCGCCGACACCGGGGTCGTCGACGGAGAGTGTGGAGGGAAATACGCGGTCACCCGCAATGGCGTGCGCATGCGCCGCGCACGGCCCGAGCAGCAACGCGCAGCCGATTGTGGGGCCGATAGTGCGGAAGAATTCGCGGCTGAACGTGCGAACGTGCGCGAGCACGTTCAGCGACGCGCGGCTGGACGGCGATTGGTAAGACATGAATTGTCCTGTCGATGAGCGAGGCACGCGCGCGAGCAACGGCGGCGCACGTGCGGTCCCGGCGACACGCGTGGCGTATCGCCCGGGGCAGGCGGGTTCGATCGGGTCAGGACAGCGGTGGAGCGCGCGCGTGGATGGGGCTCGCGGGCTCGACGAGGCGAATGCTCTCGAACCGTGCCGCGATGCGCGCCTGCACGAGCTTGCCAACGAGGAGCATTGAAACGGGCACGCCGGGCACGACTGGCAGGTGTGCGAAGAAACTGCAATAGCCGCAGTCCTGCATGTCGTCGGTTGCTGCGTGCAGGCTTGCTTCGCCGCCTGTGCTGCTTGTGCCGCGAACGTGGTGCTGCATCGAAGGCATGCCGCAGGGAGCGCGTTGCACCGTGCCTTGCGCCGTCTGCATCGCCTGTGCGGCAAGCAGGTGCGAAACCACAGGCGCGAGCGTCGCCATGAGGAGCGCAAGCGTCCCCAGTAGACTGCCCAGCCTGAGATGGAATCGGCGCACGGCGCGTAGCGTGAAGCGGCGAAAATGATTGGGGAATTATGCCACGCGCGCTGCGATCGCCGGGAGCGCCGGCGGCGGCGGTGCCGGCGGTCAAAACGACGCGGCCCCGCACGTCGCGCCAGGCGTGAGACGTGCGGGGCCGTCAGGATGCCAACGAAAGTCCATCAGGCAACGATCAACCGCGCAGGCCGACCGTGTGACGTAGCTCCTGATAGCTGCGCAAACCCGCCACGCCCAACTCACGGCCGATGCCGCTGAGCCCGAGACCACCCCAGCAGACTTGCGGAAAGATCAGTTGCGGCGTGTTGACCCAGACGAGCCCGGCGCGTAGCTGCGCCTTGTAGCGTCGCGCCGCCTTTGCGTCGTTCGTCACGACCGTGGCGACGAGTCCATAACGCGTACCGTTGGCGAGCGCGATTGCTTCGTCATCCGAACGGAATGATTGCACGCAGGCTACGGGCCCGAAGACTTCGTCGGTCCACAGCACGTTGTCCGCCGCGGGCTCAGCGACCACCATCGGCGCCATGAAGAACCCGTCCGCGCATGCGGGGTCGAGCTGGCCAGCGAACGCGACCTGCGCGCCCGCCTCGACGCCTTCTGCAACGAGCGCCGCTACGCGTGTGTGTTGCGCGGCGCTGATGAGCGGTCCCATCGTCGCATCGGCGACCTCGGGCGGGCCGACAACGACGGCTCGCACCGCGGTTTCGAACGCGGCCATGAACTTGCGGTACACGTCGTCGTGCACGAGTATGCGCGCCGTCGCCGAGCACATCTGCCCGGCGTTGGTGAACGCGCCACCAACGGCTAGCGATACGGCGTGCGTCACGTCGGCGTCTTCGCGCACGATCAGTGCGGACTTGCCTCCGAGTTCGAGCGTGATGCGCTTCATGTCCTGCGCGGCGGCCTGCATGACCTTGCGGCCCGACGCCGTGCTGCCGGTGAACGAGATCTTGTCGACGAGCGGATGCGCCGTGAGCCACGCGCCGACATCGCCGCTGCCGTTGACCACGTTCACGACGCCATCGGGCACGCCCGCTTCGCACACGATCTCGGCGAGCATGTGCTCGATGGGCGAGGTGAGTTCCGAAGGCTTGATGACCACCGTGCAGCCAGCGGCCAGGGCCGGCGCGAGCTTCCACGCCGTGGTGACCATCGGAAAGTTCCACGGCACGATCAGCGCGGCGACGCCCACCGGTTCGTGCACGCGTTCGGCCAGCAGCGCGTCGTCCGGCACCGCTACGGACTCGGCGGCGAACACCGTTGCGTCTTCGCACAGGCTGGCATAGTAGCTGAACGTCGCGATGGCGTCGCTCACGTCGAGGTCGGCTTCGAACGGCGGCTTGCCGCTTACCTGCATCTGCATGGCGGACAGGCGCGTGCGATCGGCTTCCAGCAGTTCGGCGATCTTGTGCAGCAGTTTGCCGCGCGCGGCGGGCGTCGTATGGCGCCAGGCTATGAGCG
>DATBXG010000223.1:0-4603 GCA_036514415.1 Paraburkholderia sp. | reverse complement strand
GAGCTCGGGCCTGAACCCCGAGTGGCTGCGCTATTACTTCGCGGCGAAGCTCAACAGCACGATGGAAGACCTCGACCTGAACCTCGAAGACTTCCAGGCGCGCGTGAACAGCGACCTCGTCGGCAAGTACATCAACATCGCGAGCCGCGCGGCGGGCTTCCTGATCAAGCGCTTCGACGGCCGCGTGCAGGACAGCGCGATGAATCATCCGCTGCTCGAGCAACTGCGCGCCGCGATTCCGCAGATCGCCGCGAACTACGAAGCGCGTGAATACGGCCGCGCGCTGCGCCATACGATGGAGCTTGCCGATGCGGTAAACGGCTACGTCGATACGGCCAAGCCGTGGGAGCAGGCCAGGGACCCGGCCAACTCCGCAGCGCTGCACGAAACCTGCACCGTGAGCCTCGAAGCGTTCCGCCTGCTCTCGCTCGCGCTCAAGCCGGTGCTGCCTGCGCTCGCCGAAGGCGTCGAGCAGTTCCTCGCGATCGACCCACTCACGTGGGCCGATGCGGGCAAGGCGCTCTCCTCGCAACGCCCGATCAACGCGTACAAGCACCTCATGACGCGCGTCGATCCGAAGCAGATCGAAGCGCTGCTCGCCGCGAACCGCGATTCGCTCCAGGCCACCGAGGCGCCCGCCGCGGCAGCCGCCGATGCGAACAAGAAGTCGAAGGCCGCGAAGGAAGCGAAGAAGGCGGAGCCGCAAGTTCCTGGCGAGCCGGAAGTCATCGCCATCGACGACTTCGCGAAGATCGACCTGCGCGTGGCGCTGATCGTGGATTGCAATATCGTCGAAGGCTCGGACAAGCTGCTGCAGCTCACGCTCGACGTGGGCGAAGGCCGCACGCGCAACGTGTTCTCGGGTATCCGCTCGGCTTACAAGCCGGAGGATCTCAAGGGCAAGCTCACCGTGATGGTCGCGAACCTTGCACCGCGCAAGATGAAGTTCGGCATGTCCGAAGGGATGGTGCTCGCGGCATCGGCCGCCGACGAGAAGGCCGAACCGGGCCTTTACATTCTCGAGCCGCACAGTGGCGCGAAACCGGGGATGCGGGTGCGATAAGCCGCAGCGGCATACCACCCACAAAAAGCACACCTTCTTCGGGTGTGCTTTTTTTTCGCTGCTCCGCTACCGCCTGAGCCGGTCAAAGCGCCGCGTATAGAGAATATCGGCGCCGTTGAACGTGCCGCCGTACACCACCAACGACCAGTAGCGCGTCAGATTGATCGTAGCCTTCACCGCGTTCGAGGCCGACTGCAGGCCCTGCTCGTAGCCAATCACGAGCCGCTGGTTGATGACCTTCGCGATCATCACGACCTCGGGGTCCGTCAAACCCACCTGGCTGCGGCCAATCGAAAACTCGTCAAGGCCTATGCTCTGCGCGATGCGCTTGCCTTGCGCGCTGCCGAGCAACGCGAGCGCCGCCGTCATCGCGCTCTGCTGGCCGGGGTTGTTGCCCTGGTCGGTGCCGTGACCGAACAGCAGCCACGAGAGCTTTTCGTTGTCGGCCACGCTCGGCTCGGAGACGAGCCGCACCGTCGGCGACTGGACCGTGCCCGTGACCTGCACGCCCGCCTCGACCTGCTGGTTGCGGCGCATCGCGAGGATGTTGATGCCCGGATTGCCCACTGGCCCGTTGAACGTGAAGAAGCCATTCTCGATGTTGAGCTTGGTGCCGAACGCCGTGTACGTGGAGCCTTCGGTCACGCGCACGTTGCCAACGGCGCGCAGCGGAACATCCGGCTCACTGATCGCCGTGATCGTGCCCGCGAGGCCGAGATCCGCGCCCAGCCCGCGGAAGCGGAAATCGTGCCCGAGATCGATGTCGACGTTCGCGCGCGGCGCGAAACGCGGCGCGGGTTTCGTCGAGGCCGTTTCCTCGATCGGCGGTCTGCCGCCTATCGTGCTGCCGTCGGGGCGCACGATCACCACGTCGTCGCCGAGCGAGGGCGCGGGCGACTCGGGCACGTCGAAGAGCGCGTGATCGACGGTGAACTTGCCGTCGATCTGCATGCCGCCCAGGTGCCCGCCGTTGGCGATGCTCGCGCTGCCCGAGAGCGACAGCTTGCGGTCGGGCGAAGCAAAGAGCTCGAGCTTGTCCGCGACGATGCTCGCAGTGAGATCCGGTTCGGCGTTGTCGAGCCGCACGCGGCCCGTCGCGCGCAGCGTGCCGCTCGTCGCGCCGTGGAATTCCACCTGCTGGAAATCGACGAGATTCTGCGAAAGCGCGATGCGGATCACGCCGTCCTTCAGCTCCACGCCCTGATCGACCATGGTGGCCGAGAGGCCGTCGCCAACCAGCGAGCCCGTGAGATTGGGCTTCGCGACCGTGCCGCCGAGCGCGAGCTGCAGGGCGAGATGGCCTTCGAGCAGATAGCTCGGGCCAAAGAGGCCGCCCGTCGTTCTCAGCGAGGGCACGTTCGCATTGATCGTGCCGCCGATCGCCGACTCGTCCACCACCGTGAGCATGCCGTCGCGCGGCACGAGCGTCGTGTACGCGTCGATTTCGAGCACGCCTACGCGGTTTGCCTGCGCGCGCGCCGTGAGCGCGAGGCGGTTGCCGCCACTGAAGGCCGCGCGCGCGTTGAGCTCACCGACGCCGAGCGAAGCGAAGCCGCGGCCGATCGCGGTCGTGATATCGCCCGAGCGGCGCTTGATCTGCACGTAGCCGCTCGCGCTCTGGCCGAGGGAAAAGTCCCAGTCGCCGTCGAAGATCAGATCGGTCCTGAGCGTGGACGCCTCGCCCGTGTACTGCTGCCGCAGCTGCATGATGCGCGCGAGCGAAACGTTCGTGAGCGTGCCCGCCGAACGGATGCTGCCATGGTCGAGGTCGAACGACTTGAGCTCGAGCGACGCGCCTTCGGCCACGATACGCGTCGCGCCCAACGTGACCTTGCCCGGGCCCGCGCTCACCGTCACGGGCGCCTGAAGCTTCACGCCGGGCGAGCCGCGGTTCTCGAGCTGCGTGACCGTGCCGTTCCAGCGCGCGCCCTCGCGCGCGTCCTGGAGGCCGCCGTTTGCGGCTACCGCCAGATCGACCGGCTGCCCCTGCACCTTGCCTTTCGCGTTCGCGGTGAGCGTGTGCTTCGCGCGCGTACCGTCAAGGTGCGCGCTGAGCGTCGTGATATCGACGCCCGCCACGGCGATCTCGCTTGCGTCCGTGCTGAAGGCGAGCGCGCCGTTCGCGCCGTCGCGCGCGAGCGCTTTGCCCTCGGCGTGGCCGACGCGGTTATCGCCGAACACCACGTGATCGGCCTTGTAGTCGAGCGAGACGTCAGGATGCGCGAAGGTGCCGGTCAGATCGCCGTTCGCCGCGAGTTGCCCCGCAATGCCGAAGCCGAGCCGGTCGAGCTGCGGCGCATCCACGCTAAAGCGCAGGCGGTCGCCGGGCGCGCCGAAGCTGCCTTGCAGATCAACGGTATTGCCCGCCACCGAGAGGTTCGCGCGGCTTGGCAGAATGCGCGAACCCGCGAGCTGGATGAGGCCCTGGCCCGTGAGCGGCAGGTCGTCGTACACGCTCGGGCCGAGCTTGAACTCCGCCCTCGTCGTGAAGGTCGGTGCGAGCGTGCCGCTTGCGTTGAGCGTGCCGTTCACGCGCGCCTCGATGCGGCGGGCGGCGGGACCTGGCGCATGCCTCGGCCTCGCTGCGGGCTGGGCCGCCCCGCCCTGCCCGGTCTGCTTCGCAATCTCCACGTGCTGTTGCACGGCGGCCTGTTCGGGCGATTGCGCGAGATTGAGCGCCGGGTTCAGCGCGGGATTGAGCGCGAGATTGCGCTGCGGATTGAGCGCGTCGGCTGCTGGCGCGGGCGCAGGCGCGGGCGCGGGCCTCGGCCGGGCGCTCGCGCCCGTTGTCTTCGGCGGCGTGCGCGCCGGTGTTTGCGACGTCAGCGAAAGCGGATCGAAATCGGTCAGCACCGCCTTCAACTGGTACGTGGAGCTGGCGTCGTGCTTGAGCGCGCCGGAAAGATCGATACGCCCGGCGCCCGAGGTCAGCCGCACGTCGTTGAGCGACAGGCGCGCGGGGTCCTGCGTCACCTTGCCCTGCACGCGCAGCGCCGCCCTCGGATCGGCGAGATCGAGCGTCACGCTCTGCACGTCGCCATTGAGCCGCACGCCAACCGGCCCCGCGAACTGCGTGGCGCGCACGCTCGACTGGATCGCGTTGAGGTCGAGCCCGGCCACCTTCAGGTCGAAGCGTCCGTCGCGCCCGCTGATCGTGCCGCCGCCGGTGATCGTCGCGTTCTTCACGAGGCGCACGGCGAGCTTCGGGATGCGCTGCGTCTTCGCATCGAGCACGACGTCCGCGTGGGCGTCGATGAGTGGCAGCAGCTTCTCGTCGATCGCACCCGGCTTCGCGTTCACGATCGAGACGGTGCCCGCCACCGTGAAGCCCGCGGCGTCGCGGCGTGCGCGGTCCGCGGACGCAGATGCCGCCGTCGCTGCGGATGCAGCCGCCGTGCCGGACGCCGCTACGCCAGGCTTCGCGCCGGCCTTCGGCGCCGACGCCACGCCCGGAACGGACGCGGGCGCCCCCTCCGGGACCGCGGCAGCCCCCGAGGCCGCCGCCGCCAGCGCGGCAGGCACGCCCGCCGCGCCGCCCGG
>DATBXG010000222.1:0-2327 GCA_036514415.1 Paraburkholderia sp. | reverse complement strand
GCATCGTGCTGGCGCCGCACGCACCGGAACTGCAGGGATTGCAGGGCGCGCAGGTCGTGCGCGCCGCGAGCCTCGATGCGGGGCTCGCGATGGTTGCCGGCAACGAAGCCGATGTGCTGGTGGGCAACGAAGCCGCGCTCGATGCGCCGCTCAGCGGCGCCTATCTCGAGACGCTGAAGGTGGTGGGCGCGGTGGGCGTCGATGATTCGACGGCCTACGCCGTACGATGCGACCTCGCGCCGCTCGCGCTGCTCATCGATCGCGCGCTCGGCGCGATGTCGCCAGTCGAGCAGCAACGGCTCCGCAACCGCTGGACCGCCGCCGCCTCCGCCCGCACCGGCGGGTGGAGCGTGAATGCGCTGCGGCTTTTGCCGCTCCTGATCGTGTTCGGCGTGCTGCTTCTCGTCACACTGCGCGCGTACGTGCTGCTGCAGCGCGAGATGCGCAGGCGGCGGCGCGCCGAGCAGGTGCTTGCGCGCCAGGTGGAACTGCAGGACACGATGATGGAGATGATCCCGTATCCGCTCTGCGCGCGGGATCTCGAGGACCGTTACCTCGCGCTCAATCGCGCCTACGAGGAGGCGACGGGCCGGCAGCGCGCCCAGGTGATCGGGCGCACGGGCGCGGCTGTCATGGCATGGGGGCCGGAAAACAGCCGCCGCATGGACGAGCTTTACCGGCTCACGATTGCCGGGGGCGAGAGCCAGCGCGTCGAGCTGATCTTCGAGAATGCCGCGGGCGACTCCCGTCACGGCATCTTCTGGACGCGCCTGTGCCGCGACCCGCAGGGCGTGCCGTTCTGCGTGCTCGGCACGATGATCGATGTCACCGACATTCGCCACGCCGAACTGCGCGCGCGCGAGTCGGAACGGCTGCTTTCGGAAGTGACGGGTTCGCTGCCGGCAATCGTGTTCCAGTTGCGCCGCGCGCCCGACGGCCGCTACTCGTTGCCCTACATTGGCGGTGACACGCAACGGTTGCTAGGCGGCACCGCCGAAGCGCTTCGGCATGCCAGCTCGGTCGACCTCTCTCGCGTGTCGCGCCACGATCGCGCGCGCCTCGCCGCGCGGCTCGAACGTTCCGCGCGCCACTTCGCACCGGTGCACGCCGAGTTCCGTTTCCACGGTGCGGCCGGGCTCGTATGGGTGCGCGCGGAGCTTGCGCCGCGCCGCGCCGAAGCGGGCGCGATCGTCTGGAGCGGCTACGCGGTGGACGCAAACGTCGAGCACGCGCGCGCCAGGGAACTGGAGCACGCGCGCGATATCGCCGAGGCGGCCTCTCGCGCAAAGGACGATTTTCTCGCCATGATGAGCCACGAGATCCGCACGCCGATGAGCGGCGTGCTTGGTCTCGTCGAGGTGCTCGAGCGCACGCCGCTCAATGCCGACCAGGCGCAGATGGTCGGCATGGTGCACGAATCGGCGGGGGCGCTGCTCCAGATCCTCGACGATCTGCTCGACTACTCGAAGATCCAGGCCGGCCACCTCGTGATCGACTCGCAGCCGTTCGACGTGCGCCAGCTCGTCGACAATGCCGTCGGGCTGCTGGCCGCGCGTGCGCACGAGAAGGGGCTGACGGTGCGCGTGGATGTGGCGCCGGACGTCGCGGCGCTTTTGCGCGGAGACAGCGTGCGGCTGCGGCAGATTCTTTTCAACCTGCTCAGCAACGCGATCAAGTTCACGCTTGAGGGTGAGGTGAGCGTGCACGTACGCGCGCTCGACCTGGGCGGCGGTAGCGGCGCGCCCGCGCGCCAGCGGCTCACGGTCTCGGTGGTGGACACCGGCATCGGCATCGCGCCGGAGGCGCAGGCACAGCTCTTCGAGCCGTTCGTGCAGGCCGAGACGTCCACGACGCGGCGCTTTGGCGGCACGGGGCTCGGTCTTACGATCTGCCGCAAGCTCGCGGCGCTGATGGGCGGCGCGCTAGCGTTGCAAAGCGAGCCTGGTCACGGAACCTGCCTTGCGCTGCACATCGAATTGCCCGTGGAGGCGCGTAACTACCCGGCGGACAGGCTGCGCGGCAAGCGCGCCCTCGTTGCATACGGCGATGCGAACGTCGCCGCCGCGCTGATGCACTTTGGCGCCGCGCTCGGCATGAAGATGCGCTGTGTCGCGCCAGCGGATCTTGTGCGCGCGGCTAGCGGGAGCAAGGCCGACCTGGTGTTCGCGTCTGAAGCGCTAGCCGGGCGGCTGGGCAAGCTGGGGGCTCCGGTGCTCTGCCTGACGGAGAACCCGAAACCGGGTGGCTATCGCGTCGCGGAGAGCGGCGTGCGCGTGAGCGTCAATCCGTTGTCCTGGCGCGGCTTGAGCGCCGCTTGTGCGATGGCG
>DATBXG010000221.1:0-2256 GCA_036514415.1 Paraburkholderia sp. | reverse complement strand
TCGATCAAGCTCTTGCCGTCTTTCGCGTCATCCCGATCCTGCGCCATGTTTTCCTCCGGTCTTGTCTTCGTGGTCGATGAGTTCGACGTTTCGTCGAAAAGCGTGCAGATGCTGGACAGTACCGGGGAAACGCGCGTGCGGCGCTCACTGATGCGAGCCATCACGCGCCAGACATCCGCAGCGAACGGGTGTTCGCCGGGCGCCGACGGTACCGCAAAAATCTTAGTGCAGCGTGATGAGGCCTCCTAATCCATGTATACCCGTAACGAATCCACGAGTGCGCCGTGGCGACGCCCGGCGATGACAAGCGGCTTACGCGCCGCCCTTCGCCCCGTGCATCTGCGGCGGCGGGCTGGCGAGCTTGGCCTGGTCCAGCGGCGCCGCGGCCCGCGAGCGGCGGGCGGCGCGTGGGGCGCCGCGGCCGGTGCCGGTGGACTTGCGGCGCGCGGCATGGCGCTCGGTCGCGCGCTGCATGAGGCAGAACGCGCAGAGCAGTGCGCCGACCACGATGCGCGTCCACCATGAGCTGAGCGTGCCGTCGAAGGTAATGAGCGTCTGGATCGTGCCGAGGATGCCGACGCCGAACACCGAGCCGATCACATAGCCCACGCCGCCCGTGAGCAGCGTGCCGCCGATCACGGTCGCGGCAATGGCGTCGAGCTCCATGCCTTGCGCCTGCAGCCCGTAGCCCGAAAGCACGTAGAGCGTAAACACCACGCCGCCGAGCGCCGAGCAGAAGCCCGAGAGCGCATACACGCCGATCTTCGTGCGCGCCACCGGCAGGCCCATGAGCAGCGCGGAGCGTTCGTTGCCGCCGATCGCGTAGACATTGCGCCCAAAGCGCGTGAAGTGAGCGATGACGATGCCCGCAGCGAGCATGGCGAGGGCCGTGAGCGAGCCCGTAGTGAGCGAGCCGCTGCCCACGGGAATGTTGAATTCGGAGAGCGCGTGAAAGCCCGGGTCGTTGATCTGGATGGATTCGGTGGTGATGAGAAAGCAGGTGCCGCGCGCGAGGAACATGCCCGCGAGCGTGATGATGAACGGCTGCAGCCGGAAGAAGTGGATCAGCGCGCCCATTGCCGCGCCGTAGAGCGCGCCGCCGAGCAGAACGAGCGGAACGACCACGGCCACGGGCCAATGCAGCTTCTCGGTGCCCACGGCGCAGAGAATCGTGGTGAGCGCGACCACGGCGCCCACGGAAAGATCGATGCCGCCCGAGATGATCACGAAGGTCATGCCGATGGCGACGATCAGCAGGAACGCGTTGTCGACCAGCAGGCCAAAGGCCACCTGCAGCGAGAAGAATCCGGTGTACATGACCGAGCCGAAGCCGAACAGCACGGCAAAGAGCACGACGGTCACGACGATGGGCAGCACGCGCGGATCGACGAAGCGGATGGCGCCGCGCCGGCACGCTGCGAGCGTGTTCGAAAAGGACAGGGCAGGGCGGTTCATGCTCGGCTTCCCCCGTATGGGTGCGCTTGGGGCTCAGGCGCGCGCGCGGCGTGCGAGAGCAATACGCTTGAGTTGTTGAAACGCGAAGGCGCGCGCGGCGGGCGACTGGACCAGGCACACGAGCAGCACGACCACGGCCTTCACGACGAGCGTGGCCTCGGGCGGCACGCCGATCGAATAGGTGGTGTAGGTGAGCGTCTGGATGATGAGCGCGCCGAGCACCGTGCCCGCCAGGCTGAAGCGTCCGCCCAGCAGCGAAGTGCCGCCGAGCGTCACGGCGAGGATCGCGTCGAGTTCGAGCAGCAGGCCCGCGTTGTTGCCGTCCGCGCTGCGCACGTTCGAGCTGATGAGAATGCCCGCAATGGCGGCGGTCACGCCGCAGAACGCATACGCGCCGAACACCACGGCCTGCGACGAAAGGCCCGCGAGGCGCGCGGCCACCGGATTCACGCCAATGGAGCGGATGAAGAGGCCGAGCGCGGTGCGGTTGACGATGAGCGCGGTGAGCGCGGTCACGGCGAGCGCGATCCACACGGCGCACGGGATGAGCGCGAAATAGCCGCCGCCTGCGAAGAGATAGCCCGGCGCGCCGATCGGTATGATCTGGCCGCCCGTGAGCAACTGAGCCACGCCGCGCCCTGCCACCATGAGAATGAGCGTGGCGATGATGGGCTGCATGCCCACGAAGGCCACGAGCAGTCCGTTCCAGATGCCTGCGAGCAAGCCCACGGCGAGCGCCGCGCCGAACGCCATGCCCACGCGTGAAGGGTCGGCGGCGAGCACCGTGGCGGCCGCCGCGCC
>DATBXG010000220.1:0-2698 GCA_036514415.1 Paraburkholderia sp. | reverse complement strand
GTTCCGCGAGTTCTTTCCGCGCAACGCCGTCGAGTACTTCGTCTCGTACTACGACTACTACCAGCCGGAAGCCTATGTGCCGCAGCGCGATCTCTTCATCGAGAAGGATTCGTCGATCAACGAGCACATCGAGCAGATGCGCCTGTCGGCCACCAAGAGCCTGATGGAGCGGCGCGACGTGGTGATCGTCGCGACGGTTTCGGCGATCTACGGTATCGGCAATCCGTCCGAGTACCACCAGATGATTCTCACGCTGCGCCACGGCGACAAGCTCGGCCAGCGCGACGTCATCGCGCGCCTGATCGCGATGCAGTACACGCGCAACGAACAGGACTTCCAGCGCGGCACATTTCGCGTGCGGGGCGACACCATCGACATCTTCCCGGCCGAGCACGCCGAAATGGCCGTGCGCGTGGAGCTGTTCGACGACGAAGTGGAAACGCTGCAGCTCTTCGATCCGCTCACGGGCCGCGTGCGCCAGAAAATTCCGCGCTTCACGGTGTATCCGTCGTCGCACTACGTGACGCCGCGCGAGACCGTGCTGCGCGCCGTCGAAACCATCAAGTCCGAGCTGCGCGAGCGCCTCGAGTTCTTCCATACGGAGGGCAAGCTCGTGGAGGCGCAGCGTCTCGAGCAGCGCACGCGGTTCGACCTTGAAATGCTCCAGGAGCTGGGCTTCTGCAAGGGCATCGAGAACTACTCGCGGCACTTTTCGGGCGCGCTGCCCGGCGAGCCGCCGCCCACACTCGTCGATTACCTGCCGACCGACGCGATGATGTTCCTCGACGAATCGCACGTGCTGATCGGCCAGTTGAACGGCATGTACAACGGCGACCGCGCGCGCAAGGAAAATCTCGTCGATTACGGCTTCCGCCTGCCTTCGGCGCTCGATAACCGGCCGCTCAAGTTCAACGAGTTCGAGCGCAAGATGCGCCAGGTGGTGTTCGTCTCGGCCACGCCCGCCGACTACGAGAAGAAGGTCACGGGCCAGATCGCCGAGCAGGTGGTGCGGCCCACGGGCCTCGTGGACCCGGTGATCGAGGTGCGGCCCGCATCGACGCAGGTGGACGACGTGCTCGGCGAGATCAACGAGCGCGTGGCTGCCGGCGAGCGCGTGCTGGTCACCACGCTCACCAAGCGCATGGCCGAGCAGCTCACCGAGTTTCTCGCCGACCACGGCGTGAAGGTGCGCTACCTGCACAGCGACATCGACACCGTCGAGCGCGTGGAGATCATCCGCGACCTGCGTCTGGGCACGTTCGACGTGCTGGTGGGCATCAACCTGCTGCGCGAGGGGCTCGACATTCCCGAGGTCTCGCTCGTGGCGATTCTCGACGCCGACAAGGAAGGCTTTCTGCGCGCCGAGCGCTCGCTCATCCAGACGATCGGCCGCGCGGCGCGCAACGTGAACGGCAAGGCGATTCTCTACGGCGACCGCATCACCGACTCGATGCGCAAGGCGATCGACGAGACCGAGCGCCGCCGCCACAAGCAGATGGCCTTCAACGAGGAGCACGGCATCGTGCCGCGCGGCGTGGTCAAGCGCATCAAGGACATCATCGACGGCGTCTACAACGTGGACGAGGCGCGCGCCGAACTGCGCGAGGAGCAGGAGCGCGCGAAGTTCGAGGATATGTCGGAAAAGCAGATCGCCAGGGAAATCAAGAAGCTCGAAAAGCAGATGATGGACTACGCGAAGAACCTCGAATTCGAGAAGGCCGCACAGACGCGCGACCAGCTCGCCCTGCTGCGCCAGCGCGTGTTCGGGGCGAACGTGGGCGACCATCCGATCTGAGCGCTTGCGAGTTCGTCGGCGGGCAGGGCGGCCTGGTCGTCGCCCTGCGCCCCGTTTGGGCGCTGGATCCTTCGATTGCCTTTCGTTTGAGTCTGACCCTGAAACGGGGCTGCGAAGCGCCGTAAGCCTGTGTTAACAAATCGCTGTTAAAACCCTGTTCCGCTCAGGCTTTTCGTGTCGCCAACTTTGTTCCCCATCTGCATCAGTGTTAAACTTCGGCATTATTGAGAATTGTTCGCATTAACGTTTTTACGTAGATGCGGAAAGGCTCAGTGGGAAGTCACCCTCATATAAAAACCAGGAGTTTCGATGCGGATTCACTCTCTCTTGCGCGGCACCGCCGTTATCGCGGCTGCTACGGCGGCATTTGCGGCCAACGCGGCTGAATACCCGATCGGCAAGCACCAGATCCAGGGCGGCATGGAAATCGGCGCCGTCTATCTGCAGCCGATCACGATGGAGCCGGAAGGCATGATGCGCAAGGCATCGGATTCGGATATCCACCTCGAGTCGGACATCCACGCGGTCAAGAACAACCCGACCGGTTTCGCCGAAGGCGACTGGATGCCGTATCTGCAGGTGCGTTACGAGCTGACCAAGCCGGGTTCGAGCTATGTGCAAAAGGGCGACCTGATGCCGATGGTCGCGAACGACGGCCCGCACTACGGCGACAACGTCAAGCTGGCGGGCCCGGGCAAGTACCACCTGAAGCTGATCGTGGAAGCGCCGATGCAGATGGGCCATATGGCGTTTGGCCGTCACGTCGACAAGGAAACGGGCGTGGGTCCGTGGTTCAAGCCGATCACGCTGGAATACGACTTCCCGTTCGCGGGCATCGGCAAGAAGGGCGGTTACTAAGCCACGCAGTGCAGACGGTGGCGGCGCGCGCCTGAAGGCGCCGCC
>DATBXG010000219.1:0-11035 GCA_036514415.1 Paraburkholderia sp. | reverse complement strand
GGCAGCATGTCGGCCGCGGCCGCATGGCCGCGCTCGCCCACGCGGGCGCCGTTGCGGCCGCTGTTGCGTCCACCGAACGGGCGGATCAGGCGCGCGACGCCCTGGGGCAGCGCGCGCATCATGCCGCTGCGCTCGGGCGTGGGCAGCGCGGCTTGCTTGCTGTTGGCGAGCTGCAGGTCGCTGCGCGTTTGCTCGGAGGAAAGCGGAATCGAGCCGAAGATGGGCAGCGAGAAGCGCCGCTCGATCGTTTCGGGGTCCGATATGCCCGTGACGAACATGTGACGACAGAACGCGAACCCGATGCCCGCGAGCACGCCGAGCAGCGCGCCCGCGGAGATGATGAGGCCTGCCTTGGGCGCGACCGGCACGGTCGGCACGAGCGCCTCGTCGATGATGTGCACGTTGCCGACCGTCCCCGCCTTCTGGATCGACAGTTCCTGGGTGCGGTTGAGGAGGGCCACGTAGATGTCGTTGGCGACCTTCGCGTCGCGCTGCAGCGAGACGGCTTCGCGCTCCGACCCCGGCAGGCCCTTGAAGTGATCTTCGAAGCGCGCGCGTTCGGCGGAGAGCGCCGCGAGCTGCGCGTCGGTCTGCTGGACCTCGGGGCTGTCGATCGTGAAGCGCGTGAGCAGTTGCGCGCGCGCGACGCGCAGCGCCGCGATCTGCTTTTCATAGTCGAGGCCGCCCTGCAGATACACCGACGCTTCCTGGGTCGGCTGGAACGTGCCGGCCCGCGCCTGGTACTCCGAAAGCGCCCGCTCCGCGCGCTGCAGGTCGACACGCAGCCGCGGCAACTCGCTGTTCAGGAAGTCGAGCATCTTGCTCGCCTCTTCCTGCGCGCGCGCCGTGCGTTGCCGGAGGTACGACTGCGCGACGGCGTTGGTGATCGCCGTGATCGCCTGCGGGTCGGTGCCCATGAACGAGAGCTGCACGATGCCGGTGTCGTGGCCGCGCTCGGTGACCTGCAGGCCGCCCGCGAGCCCCATGACGGCATCGAGCTGGTTGGCGCGCGTCACGAAGAACTCCGTGCCGGGGCGCGCGACGAGCTGGTTCACCTTGATGCTCACGCCGCGGCCCTCGGCCGGCATGCCGGCCTCGCCGGTCAGCAACACGCGGCCCGCCGGGTCGAGGAGTTCGAAGCGGCCCTCGCCGAGCGCGCGCAGCGTGAGCTGCACCCCTTCGAGGGCCTTGGGCACGTTGATCGAATCGACGGCGAACTGCTCGCCGCCCCATGCGTACGAGCGCATGCCGAACCACGCGCGCATCGGGCGGCCCGGACGCGCGAACAGTTGCGATATGCGCGAGAGGTAGGGCAGCGTCTTCGGGCCCGCGCTGAAATTGAGCTTGAACTGCTCGACCACGGGCTCGACCACGCTGCGGCTCTTGATGATCTCGATTTCCGCATCGGTGTGCACCATGCTGCCGCCGGCGAGCGAGAGCGAACCGAGCGCCGCGGCGGAGGCCGAGCCTTGCTGCGACGGGTCGATCTGCAGCATGGCGTCGGCGGAGTAGATGCGCGTGGCCGTTTGCGCGTAGAACACGGCGGCCGCGAGCACGACCGCCGCGATGCCGATCACCCACCAGATCTGGTCGACCACCATGCGCACCAGATCGCGCATCACCTCGTCCTCGTCGCTCCCGCGGGCCGGCGAGACGTCCTCAATGTCATAGGTGCTCATTGTCAGCTCACTCGATCGCGGTTATCAGGGGTTCACGAGTTCTTTCGTGAAGAAGATGGTTTGCAGCGACGGCGTGATCAGGTCTAGCAGGCGGTTAAAGCGCGCCGACTGGGCAATCTGCACGTAGACGACATCGCGCGGCTCCAGTTCGAACCGGGTCATCAGCATGATGGAGTCGACCTGGGTCATGTCGAGGCGATACACCTCGGGCGTCGCGAGCTTCGTCTTCACGGTGTGGTTCGGGCCGGGCTGCGGGTCGATGCCGCGAATCACGTAAATGGCGTGCGGGTTCGACGTGCGGTTGTCGATGCTGTTGGCGTTCGCGATGGCGTCGGCGAGCGTGAGCTTGCCGCGGTTCATCGGCACGATCGACGGGTGCGCGATTTCGCCGAGCACGAACACGCGGCTGTTGGTGCGGTCGGGCACGTCGACGATGTCGCCGTCGCGCAGTATCACGTTCTGCTGAATATTGCCGGTCGAGACCAGCGAATTGACGTCGATCTGATGGCGCACGCCGTCGCGCGTGACGCCGATGTTCTGCAGGTCGGCGTCCTGGTTGGCGCCGCCCGCGTGGCTGAGCGCGTCGACGATGGACAGCGGCACGTCGGTGATCGCCTGGCCCGCGGGCTGGCGCACGTCGCCGAGCACCTGGATCTGCTTGCTGTTGAAGCCCGTCACGCGCACGTCGAGCTGCGGATTGCGGATCGTCTTGCTCAAGCCTTGGGTGAGCTTTTGCTGGACCTGTTCGGCGGTCAGGCCGAGCACCTTCACGCGCCCCACGCGCGGAAAGAAGATCGTGCCGTCGCTCGCCACGCGCAGCTCGAGGCCGCCGATCTGGCCGCCGCCCGTGGTGCCGCCGAGCGCGCCGCCGGCAGCCCCGGCGCCGCCGAGCGCGCCACCACCGGCGCCCGACGAGCCCGCTGCGCCTGCACCGCCACCCATCGCGCCGCCCGGCAGCGGTGGCGTGCCCGCGCTTGCCCCGCCCTGCGAGGTCAGCTCGGGGTGATCCCAGACGATCACCTGCAGCGAATCGCTGATACCGATGTGATAGACGTACGCCGCGCGCGTGTCCGGCGTGAGGCACGTGAGCGGGCAGGTCCGCAGCGCCGTTTCATCGTCGGGATGCTGGGCGAAGAATTGCGCGTTGATCGGCTGCACGTCGTAGACCGGCGGCGCCGTCTGCTGTGCGGGCGGAGGGGGTTCGCGCAGGTTGCTTTCGTCGAAGAATCCGCCGGGCGTGAAGCTGCACGCGCACAGCGACAACACTGCCAACCCCGTGATGATCGTTCTTGTCTGCATGGTCGGTTTCCCCGCGTTACAAGTGCGCGCGGATCCTTTTAGCGTCTTTGCTGCTGCCAGGCGCCCAAAAGTGCACGCACGCCAATCCACCACTGCTGCATGGCCACCGTCGGCCCGGTCCGGCCGAATGCCAGCATGAGCGCGCGGCCAAGCCCCGGGTCCGCGCGCGTGCCAATCAGCGTGGCGTAAAAGATGAAAGCCCAGCGACCTGCCGGTGAGAGGTGGTCGCGCATGATGAACCGCAGATTAAACGAAGCGTTATAAAACGCCGTGCGGTTGAACACATAGCGCTGATCATCGTCGCTGCGCGGGGCCGGATAGTGATCGACGAGGATCGTCGGGTCGTACATCAGCTTCCAGTCGCGCCGCACGACATCGAGGCTGAACAGCATTTCGCAGTGGACCTGGGCGCCGCTGCCGCGCAGCCGTTCGTCGAAGCGCACGCCGTCCACCGCGGCGCGCCGGAACGCCATGTTGACGGCCTTGAGCACCTGCACGCGGCGCGCCGAGCCCGCGCCGATATGATGATTGCCGATGGCGCGCCCGTACCAGCTGATGAGACCGACGTTGGGCGCCGCGCCCATGAGGATCGCGCCGAGCTGGTGCACGATGTCGCGCCCGCCAATGCCGCCCAGCGTGCGGTCGTGCGCGAACGCCTCGGCGAGGCGCTGGGTCCAGTCGCGATGCGGCGCGGCGTCGTCGTCGGTGAAGCAGAGGATGTCGCCGCGCGCGGTTTCGATGCCGAGGTTGTACGCGGCGACGACCCCCGGCCGCGTGACGCACGCGACGCGCAGGTTGCGCGTGCCCGGCCCCGCGGCGCGCGCGGCGAGCAGCATGTGCGTTGCGTGATCGTCGTCGCGGGCGACCACGATCACTTCGTCGGGGGCGCGCAACTGCGCGTCGAGCGCTGCGAGGCAGCGTTCGAGATCGGCAGGCCGGCGGTAGGTCGGCACGATCACGGACAGGCTGGTTGCAGCACTCACGATTGCGGTCCCCGTTAAACGTCGTCAATAGATCAATAGGCGTTGCGGCCGACAAACCCTTTCACGAGGGTGATCAGCACGATCTTGATATCGAACCAGAACGACCAGTTGTGGATGTAGAACAGGTCGAACTTCACGCGCGTTTCCATTTTTTCCACTGTGCGCGTGGCGCCCCGGTAGCCGTTCACCTGCGCCCAGCCGGTGATGCCGGGCTTGATGCGGTAGCGGTGCATGTAGCCGTACACGAGATCCTTGTAGAGATCGTCGTGCTCGAGCGCGTGCGGGCGCGGTCCCACCACCGACATCTGGCCGAGCAGCACGTTGAAGAACTGCGGCAGCTCGTCGAGGCTCGTGCGGCGCAGGAACGCGCCCACCTTCGTCACGCGCGCGTCGTGCTGGCTCGCCTGGGTGACGACGCCCGCTGCCTCGCGGTGCACGGTCATCGAGCGGAACTTGTAGATGTCGAACGTGCGGCCGTCGATGCCCTTGCGCTTTTGCCTGAAGAACACCGGGCCCTGCGAGTTCAGCTTGATCGCGACGGCGATGACCGCGAAGAGCGGCATCAGCAGCGTGAGCGCGGTGAGCGCTAATACGCGGTCGAACACGAGCTTCGGCCACATTTGCGGCGTCGGGATCGGCATGCCGGTCAGGCTGATCGTGGGCAGGCCGAGCACGTCGACGAGCGAGTGGTTGAAGAGCGCGAGACTGCGTGTATCAGGAATGAAGCGCAGATTGACGAAGTCGTTCTGAAACGCGCGCGTGAAGCGGTAGATCGTGTGCTCCTCGGAGAGCGGCAGCGCGAGCCAGACTTCGTTGATGTGCTCCTCGCGCACTTTCTGCACGAATGCATTCACGTCCGCGAGCGTCGGCAGTCCGTTGATGCTCGCGTGGGGGAGATCGCGTTCGGCGTGCGTCGTGTCGAACACGCACACGGGCTTGAAGCCCGCATGCGCGCGCTGCTCCAGATGCACGAGCAGCGTGCGCGTGAAGCCCGGCGCGCCGACCAGCGCGACCGTGCGGTAGTTCAGGCCGCGCCGCCGCGCCACGCGCAGCAGCAGGTGCGCGATCAGCTTCGTGGCGAGGATCAGCGCGCCCGAGATGAGCGTCGAGTAGACGAACCACAGTCGCGAAATCGAGTCGGCGCGGTGCAACGTGAACACGAGCATGAGGCCGCTCACCACCACCACGAGCCAGGCCGCCGCGACGCGCGCGAGCATCGTCGGCAGCGGCTTGCCGCGCCAGGTCTCGTAGATGCCGAACACGGGAAAGAGCAGCAGCACCAGCGCGCAGTTGAACGCGACCAGCAGCCGCTGCGTATCCTCGAGTCCGATGGCCGTGGAGTAGCGCGCCCCGTGGGCGAGCAGTCCGCCCGCGATCACGAAGAGCGCGTCGAAGGCGCGGGCCGTATTGCGGAACATGTCGAATCCCCTGCTTGTGCGGCTCGCGCTCAGGCGACGGTTTCGGCTTGTCGCAAGCGCGGCAGCAGGCGGTCGAACTCGCACCGCACGAGCCGGTAGCATTCGCAGGCGCGCGCTTCGAGCCCCTCGCGGTCCAGCACCTGGATGCGGCCGCGATTGTGGTGGATGAGACCGAGGTTGTGCAGCTTCCCGGCCGCTTCGGTGATGCCCTCGCGGCGCACGCCGAGCATGTCGGCAATGCGCTGCTGCGTGACGGCCAGCTCGTTCGACGCAACGCGGTCCGTTTCGCTCAGGAGCCACCGGCACAGCTGGCTGGAGAGCGAGTGGTGGCGGTTGCACGCGGCCGTTTGCGCGATCTGCGTGAGGAGCGCGTGCATGTAGAGCATCATGAGCCGGCGCAGCAGGTCCGAGCGCGCGAAGTGCTGGCGCAGCGCCTGGGCGCTCATGCGGTAGGCGAAGCCCGCATGCTGAACCTGCACGCGGCTCGGCATGGTCTCGCCGCCCGTGAGGATCGGCACGCCGGTCATGCCTTCGCGGCCGACCGCGGTCAGCTCGACGGAGCCGCCGTCTTCCATCGTCGACATCATCGAGATGACTGCCGTGGTGGGAAAGTAGACGTGGTGGATCCGTTGGCCGGAGTCGCAGAGCAGTTGCTCGGCACGCAGATTGACGAGCTCGAGATCGGGCGCAAGCGCCTGCCACTCGTGCGACGGGAGAGCACCTAGCAAATGATTGCCGTGCAGATCGGATTGAAGAGTAAGCATGATTGGTCCTCGCACGAAGCCGTGTTGAACACGGCGTTCTGTTTTCCCCCACCACTTTGTCCCATGTGCCTTCGTGTGCCTTCGTGCGCCCCTGAGCGCGGCTTGCGGCCATGAGTACGTCGTGTGGGCCCCGTTTACCCCCTGACGCGTCGGTCTTTGTTTGTGGTGACCTGATACGCGTTGGTATGGCGGTTCAGTTAGCGAGGAGCGTGCCAGCAGACTCAGAAACGAGCCGTGGCGCGACGCGCGACACTGAGTCGCGGATCGCAATCTGGAAAAGTCCGCGTTTTTGTTTCAATTCTGTACTGCGACCGCGGCCCGGCAGGGCGGACCACACGGCCCCGTCTCGGGGGCAGTGCCTTGATTTGACGGGCGCGAGCGGCGCGCACGCGTGCTTTCGCGTGTGTTGCCATGGCTGAAACATCAGCCTGACGCGCATTTCGGGCGCCCTACGCGCGCGAAATGAAATTGATTCAGATGTGTTCCATGGCTAGCGTGCGTTGGCGCACGGAATGTTGGGTCCGCGCAAACAGCGCCAGCGGGCGCGCAAGCGCAAAACCGACACACCCTGCGTGCGCGGTTGCCGCAAGAGCAAGCGTGCATGCGGGTTTGCACGGTGTGGGCGGCGAAAGGCGCCGCGCCGGCGCACGGCGGCGGATGAGGGCTGGCAGCGGCGCGCGTGCCGCGCATCACGGCGCGCGCGCGTGACGAACCCGAGGCGAACCCGCGCCGAACCTGTTTCGTTGTTGTTGCATGCGGCGTTCCGCACGACGTTCCGCGCAAAAAGCGCGTGCAGGCGCGCTTGCGCGAGCGTGCGCAGGCGCACAGATCGCGCGTTTTTGATCGCCTAGATTCGGAATTCTCCATGCACGCGCACCGCGAGTTTACGAACGGACTGGGGCGGCTCGTCTGCCTCTCCGGAAATAATTCGCATACCAGAACAAAAGCGGCGGTGTGGTGCCATTCCCGATGTCCGCGACTCAACCGGCATCGACTCGCGCAACGCGTTCGAGCGCATCCAGGGACACCCGGGCACATCCAGGTGGAAATCAGACAGGCGTCGTGGCGGCGGGCGGGAGCGTTGCGGCCTGCGTGCGGCGCGCACGGAAGAACGCGCGGCGGAGCTTTTCGGACGGCTCGTCGACCCAGCGATAAATCGCCAAGGACAGCACCGTGACGACCACGAGCATCAGCGCGATCCACGGCAGCCGCGCGACCCGCGGAAGCTGATGTAAGTGCTGCAGAAAGACGGTGTACGCCGCGCCGTGCACGATATACACCTCATATGAAAGATTGCCGAGCATGCGATCGCGGCGCGTGCCCGGTTGCCGCACGGTGGCGAGCGCATACGGAATCAGCAACAGCGACAGCACGCAGTTCGCGGCCAGCGTATAGCGGATCAGCGGGCCGGTGAAGCTGCCCCACAGGAACAGTTCGCGCGCGCGAGGCAGCGCAAGGCAGCCGAAAAAGAACAGCGCGCCGGCGGCAAGGCTCGCATGAGCGGCTCGCCTGGACGGGCGCCAGTCGTGGCGGGCGGCCAGCATGCCGGCCAGGAAAAAGCCGAAGTAGAGCGGCAGGATCGAATGGGAGGGCCACGGCCCGAAATTGCCGAACAGCACGACGAAGCCTGCCAGCGCAACCGCGATGATGGCGCCCTCGATGGCGGCGCGGTGCGCGCCGAGCGTGAGCAGCCAGATCACGAACGGCGCGACCACGTAGAACTGCAACTCGATGTCGAGCGACCAGACGGTGGGGATCACGTTGTCGGGGGCATCGAGCTGCGCGTAGCCGAAGATGGCCAGATGCGACTCGTAGAAGTTGAACGAGGACGGCGTCCACTGCGCGGGCAGGCGGAACGCGAAAATGCCGAGCGGCCAGACGCACAGCGCGAGCAGGGCGAGCGTTGCGTAGAACACCGGCAGCAGGCGCCACGCGCGCGAGAGCACGAATGACGTGTAAGGGCGCGACAGCGGCGCGTATTCCGCGTGCCACATCTGGTAGATCCAGTAGCCGCTGAGCGCGAAGAACAGATGCACGGCGGCGGCGCCGATCGAGACGGGCAGCACGTGGCCAAGGCAGACGGCGACGGCCAGCGCAAGGCGGAATGCGCCGGGCGGCGAGACCAGGTTGCGTGTGTTCATTGCCTGTCCTTGTTCGATGCGCGCTCGTAGCGCGCTTCGTCACGGATAAAACAGCGTGGCCGACGCATTGATCGCACGTATCTCGCCTTCGGGCGGCGCGCTGCGAACCCGGTTGCCGTGCGGCGTGAGCGCAACCGTGCGCGGTCTTCCCGGCACGAGATGGAACCAGTTCGGCGTCGCGACGTAATGCGCGTCGGCCACGTGCACGTAGCGCGCAAAGCGCGGCGCTTGCAGCACGAGCTGCCATCCTGCAGACGTTTCTTCGAGTTTCGCCGTGATGCCGAGGTCATGCCGCTCCAGCGCACGCTTCTCGGGCAGATGAAACGCCTCGGCGAGAATCGCGCCGCTCGCGCGCTCGCGCAGCGTCGCGATCGTGACGTCGTGCGGGCGCGGGCCGAAGCGGTAGGCGTGCGTGAAATCGAAGAAGCGCCCAAGGCAGTCCGCCGCGCTCACGCTACACGCGCCGCGCGCCGCCACGTCGAGATCGCGGCTCGCCTCGGCGACCTTGACCGCGCCGTCGCGCAGGCACAGGAGCTCGAGCGTCGTCTCGAGCGGCACGGCGGTTTCGTTGACCACGTGCAGATCGAGCCCATTGAGCCCTTCGTCGGTGATGCCGATGTGCACGGGCTTGAAGGACTGGGCGAGCGCGTGCCACGCGCTCTTGGGGCGCCGCAGCGCATCGACCACGCCCCAGCCCGCGCCCGCGCGCAGGTCCTGAAACTGCCACACGAGCGCGCCGCCGCAGCGCGAGCCCGCGCGCCGCCATTCGGCGAAGACGTCCGTCATCAGCTCGGCCACCACGGCGCGTGCGAGGTCCAGAAAGCGCTGCGGGTCTTCGTAGCGCAGGCGCGCGCTCTCGTGCCCGTACACGGCCTGCACGTAGTGGTCGCGCACGTCGTCGAAGTCCCAGCCGGAGCCTGGGTCGCGGGGCACGGCGGCCTTCCAGCGCGGGTCGTGGCAATGGATCGTGCCGAGGCCGTCGTGCAGCGTGGCGTCGTCGGGGATGTTGGCGAACGCGAGGCATTCGGCCGCGAAGCGCACGTCCGAGCGGCGAACGTCGCTCATGGGGCGCTGGTACGCGCTCACGCCGTAGTAATGGGTGATGCCCGAGCGCGTGGAGAACGGCCACGTGCCGCCCGAGGGCGAATTCGTCACGTACTGGATGTCGGGCCGCTCGCGCGCGACCAGTGCGGGCAGCAGTTGCGTGAAGAGCGGCTGCTCGCGCTGCTCGGGCGTCAGGCCGAACATCGCGGCCTGCTGGTCGATCTCGCTGCCGCCGCAGGTCACCGCGAGCGCGGCGTGGCGGCGCGTGCGCGCGAGAAACTGCGTGGCTTCGCGCGTGACCGAGGCGATGAAGGCTTCATCGGTCGGATAGTCGAAGTTGGCGAACGCGAAGTCCTGCCAGATCAGGATGCCGTGCTCGTCGGCGAGACGGTAGAACGCATCCGATTCGTAGACCATCGTGCCGCCCACGCGCAGCATGTTCATGCCCGCATCGCGCGCGAGCGCGAACCACTGCGCGAGTTCGTCGGGCTTGCCGGCGAGCGTCACGAGGTCGGCGCTCGTCCAGCAGGCGCCGCGGCAGAACACCGGCGTGCCGTTGATGAAGAGGGCGAAGCCGTTGCCGTCGTCGCCGCGGTCCGCTTCGATCGTACGAAAGCCCACGCGGCCCAGATCGAAGGTTTCGTCGCCCAGCTGCAGCGCGAGCGCGTGGAGCGTGGGCGTGCCGTGCGTGTGCGGCCACCAGCGCTCGGCGTTGGGCACGCGCAGCCGGCCGCATAGCGTGCGAGCGTCGCGCCAGGCGAGCGCGCCTTGCGCGCCGCTGCACGAGAGCTGCGCGCTCTCCGTCGCCGCTTGCTCGCGCACGAACGTGAGCGTGAGCGACACGATGCCATCGTCGCCTTCAACGGAGGTGGACACGTCGATCGTATCGAACGCATAAGGCGCGTCGCCGAGCCATTCGATGGGCCGCCACGGACCCACCGCCTCGACGCCCGGACACCAGCCCGGCATGTGGCCCAGCAGGGTGGTGCGCACGTTGCGCAGCGTGGGCGGATTCACGAGGCGCGGGCGCCAGCGCGCGCGGCCGCGCCGCGCGGCGAGCTGCGGCGCGAGCGAGCGGAAGCACAGCGAGAGCGTGGCGCTGCCCGCGAGCGCGACGTCGAGATCGTGGGCGACGAACATCGAATCGGAGTCGAGCAGCTTCGTGCCGTCGAGCCAGACTTCGGCGAGCGTCGCGAGGCCGTGCAGGCGCAGGCGCTGCACGCCGTCGCCTTCGATTCTCACGCGATACCAGTGGTCGTCCTGCTGGAAAGCGGGCGGATGGCCGATGTCGAGCCGCCCTGCGTCGCGCCACGCTGCGGCCACGGTGCCCGGCACCGTCGCGGCGAGCCAGCCCTCGGCGGGCCAGCCCGCGGGCGACGCGCAGGCGCCGGCGCGCGTGGTGAGGCATTGCCAGCCGGTATCGAGCGCGCGCGGCCAGACGGAGGCCGCGCGCGGGCCGGCGTGCGCCGCGTGTGCTGGTTCGGCTGGCTCGGCCGGTGCGCCGGGTGGATCGAAGGTATCGGTTGGCAACGCCCGCACGGCGGCTCCTTTCCTGGTACGTGTGGTTGCCGCCTGGCCGGCGCGCCGCCCCGTCAGCTTGTCAGCAGGTCAGCCCATCAGCCCGGCAAGCGGCGGCAGCGTGTTCTCGTAGGCCGCTTCGAGCGTCTCGAAGCAGTCCGCGCACAGGTCGGGGCGCTTGCGCGCCAT
>DATBXG010000218.1:0-3315 GCA_036514415.1 Paraburkholderia sp. | reverse complement strand
AGCGAACGCGGCAGGCCCGCCGGACGCGTCGCGAGCAGACGCTGCAGATACAGCGCGCCGCCGGCCTTCGGCCCCGTGCCCGACAGCCCTTCGCCGCCGAACGGCTGCACGCCCACCACCGCGCCGATCACGTTGCGGTTCACGTAGATGTTGCCCACGTGCGCGCGGCCGACCACATGCGCGATCGTTTCGTCGATACGCGTGTGGATGCCGAGCGTGAGGCCGTAGCCCGTCGCGCGGATCTGCTCGAGCAGCTTGTCGAGCTGGCTGCGGCGATAACGCACCACGTGCAGCACCGGGCCGAACACTTCGCGCTTGAGTTCGTCGAGGCTGTCGATCTCGATGAGCGTCGGCGGCACGAAGGTGCCTTGTGCGCAGCCTTCGGGCATCGGCATTTGCTGGACCTTGCGGCCCTTTTCGCGCATGCCGGCGACGTGCGTGTCGATGCCGCGCTTCGCGTCGATGTCGATCACCGGGCCAACGTCGGTCGAGAGGCGGTCGGGGTTGCCCACCGCGAGTTCCATCATCGCGCCCGTGAGCATTTCGAGCGTGCGGTCCGCGACGTCGTCCTGCAGGCACAGCACGCGCAGCGCCGAGCAGCGCTGGCCAGCCGAATCGAACGCGCTTTGCAGCACGTCCGCCACCACCTGCTCCGCGAGCGCCGACGAATCGACGATCATCGCGTTCTGGCCGCCGGTTTCGGCGATCAGCGGAATCGGGCGGCCTTCCGAGTCGAGGCGCTCCGAGAGCGTCTTGTTGATGAGGCGCGCGACTTCGGTCGAGCCCGTGAACATCACGGCGCGCGTGCGCGCATCGGCAACCAGCGCCGCGCCCACCGTTTCGCCGTTGCCGGGCAGCAGTTGCACCGCGCCCGCCGGCACGCCAGCTTCGCGCAGAATGCGCACGGCTTGCGCGGAAATCAGCGGCGTCTGCTCCGCGGGCTTCGCGAGCACCGTGTTGCCAGCGGCAAGCGCGGCAGCCACCTGGCCCATGAAGATCGCGAGCGGGAAGTTCCACGGGCTGATACACACCACGGGCCCAAGCGGGCGGTGCGTGTCGTTCGAGAACTCTTCGCGGATCTGCGTGGAGTAGTAGCGCAGGAAGTCGATCGCTTCACGAATTTCGGCCACGGCGTTCGGCAGCGACTTGCCCGCTTCGCGCACGATCAGGCCCATCAGCGTGTGCATCTGCGCTTCGAGCAGGTCGGCTGCGCGGGCGAGGCAGTCGGCGCGCGCGTCGACGGGCGTCGCCTGCCAGATCGGCGCGGCAGCCACCGCATGCGCGAGCGCGGCGCTCACGTGCTCGGCCGTCGCTTCGCTGACCGCGCCGACGACGTCGCGCTGGTCGGCCGGATTGCGGACCTCGCGCGCGGATGCCGCGGCGAGCGCGTCGTCGGCGAGCATCGGCGCGGCGCGCCACGGATGATGCGCGCTCGCCAGCAGCGCCGACGAAAGCGACGCGAGACGATGCTCGTTCGAGAGATCGAGGCCCATCGAGTTGAAGCGCTCCTTGCCGTACAGTTCGCGCGGCAGCGGAATCTTCGTGTGCGGCGCGCCCAGCGGCACGACCTTCGCGGCGTCGTCGATGGGGTTCGTGACCAGCTCGCTCACCGGCACGCTTTCATCGGCAATGCGGTTCACGAACGAGGTGTTCGCGCCGTTTTCGAGCAGACGGCGCACGAGGTACGCGAGCAGCGTTTCGTGCGTGCCGACCGGCGCGTAGACGCGGCACGGACGGTTCAGCTTGCCCTGCGAGAGCGGGCCCGTGACTTCCTCGTACAGCGGCTCGCCCATGCCGTGCAGGCACTGGAACTCGTACTGGCCAGGATAGTAGTTCTGACCGGCGAGGTGATAGATCGCCGAAAGCGTGTACGCGTTGTGCGTGGCGAACTGCGGATACACCGCGTCCGGCGCGCCGAGCAGCTTCTTCGCACAGGCGAGGTACGAAACATCCGTGTAGATCTTGCGCGTGTACACGGGGTAGCCTTCGAGGCCGTCGACCTGTGCACGCTTGATTTCCGTATCCCAGTACGCGCCCTTTACGAGGCGCACCATGATGCGGTGACGGCTGCGGCGCGCGAGATCGACGATGTAGTCGATCACGAACGGGCAGCGCTTCTGGTAAGCCTGCACCACGAAGCCAATGCCGTTCCAGCCCGCGAGTTCCGGGTCGAAGCACAGCGCTTCGAGCAGATCGAGCGAGAGTTCGAGGCGGTCGGCTTCTTCGGCGTCGATATTGAGGCCGATGTCATAGCGGCGCGCCAGCACGGCGAGCGCGCGCACGCGCGGCAGCAGCTCGCCCATCGTGCGCTCCTGCTGCGCGCGCGAGTAGCGCGGATGCAGCGCGGAGAGCTTGATCGAGATGCCCGGGCCTTCGTAGATGCCGCGGCCGCCCGCGGCCTTGCCGATGGCGTGGATCGCCTGTTCGTACGATGCGTAGTAGCGCTGGGCATCGGCTTCCGTCGTCGCGGCTTCGCCGAGCATGTCGTACGAGTAGCGGAAACCGCGCGCTTCGAACTTGCGGCTGTTGGCGAGCGCTTCGGAGATGTTCTCGCCCGTCACGAACTGCTCGCCCATCAGGCGCATCGCCATGTCCACGCCCTTGCGGATCAGCGGCTCGCCGCCCTTGCCGATCATGCGCGTGAGCGCCGACGACAGGCCGGTTTCGCTGTTCGTCGTGACGAGCTTGCCGGTGATCATGAGGCCCCAGGTCGCGGCGTTCACGAACAGCGACGGCGCGTGGCCCACATGCGACTTCCAGTCGCCCTTGCTGATCTTGTCGCGAATGAGCGCGTCGCGCGTGGCGCGGTCGGGAATGCGCAGCAGCGCTTCGGCGAGGCACATCAGCGCCACGCCTTCCTGGCTGGACAGCGAGAACTCGTGGATCAGGCCTTCCACGCCGCCGCCCGAGCGCTTGGCGCGCAGCGTTTCCACGAGACGCGTGGCGAGCTTCGTCACGTCGCCCGTGAGGTTCGCCGGCAGGCGCGCCTCGCCGATCAGGAACGGCACGCACTCCGGCTCGGGGCGGCGGTACGCGGCCGTGATGGCCGCGCGCAGCACCGACTGCGGTTGCACGTTCTGCGCGAATTCGAGGAACGGGTGCGATGCGGCTTCGTCGTCGGCGGTAGCACCGTCGGCGAGATCGGCCGCACCGACATGGCCATTGAGTTCCGGGGGCAACTGGCCGTGCTCGATCTTCTCGAGGTAGGCAAAGATGGCTTGCTTGATGAGCCAGTGCGGCGTGCGCTCGAGCCGCGTGGCGGCGTCCTTGAGGCGGGAGCGGAGGAGATCGTCGACCTTGACGCCAAGTGTGGTG
>DATBXG010000217.1:0-2196 GCA_036514415.1 Paraburkholderia sp. | reverse complement strand
CGCTCGGCGTGGCGGTCTCGCCGGGCAGCCACTTCCGCCCGCACGGCGAGCCGAGCCCGTGGATCCGCATCAACGTGGCGCTCACGCATGACCCGCGCGCCCAGGCGTTCTTCGCGGCGGCGGCGCAGCTACGCGGATAAGCGCGTCTCGCCAGGAAGCGGCAGCCACGGCGCAGCGGGCTCGCCATCTGCGCGCGCAGGCCGTTTTCCCTACAATGGCGCTTGCCTGCGCGCCCCACTCCTCGCCCATGTCCGAATCCACCGTCGCGTCACGTACTGCACCGTCTCCCCGCTCGTTGTCCGTGATGCTGTGGCTCGTCGCCACCGGCTTCTTCATGCAGACTCTCGATTCGACCATCGTCAACACGGCGTTGCCCGCGATGGCGAGGAGTCTCGGCGAATTACCGTTGCGCATGCAATCAGTCGTGATCGCGTATTCGCTCACGATGGCGGTGATGATTCCGGTGTCGGGCTGGCTCGCGGACAAGCTCGGCACACGCCGCGTGTTTCTCGGTGCGATTTTCGTGTTCGCGGTCGGCTCGCTGCTGTGCGCGAGCGCGCATACGCTGAACCAGCTCGTGCTCTCGCGCATCGCGCAAGGCGTGGGCGGCGCCATGCTGCTGCCGGTCGGCCGCCTTGCCGTGCTGCGCACGTTTCCCGCCGAGCGCTATCTGCCCGCGCTTTCGTTCGTGGCGATTCCGGGCCTGATCGGCCCGCTCATCGGCCCGACGCTGGGCGGCTGGCTCGTGCAGATCGCCTCGTGGCACTGGATCTTTCTCATCAACGTGCCGGTGGGCGTGGTGGGCTGCGTCGCCACCTTCATCTTCATGCCGGACAGCCGCAACGCCGACACGCCGCGCTTCGACCTGCCGGGCTACCTGCTGCTCATCACGGGCATGGTGGCGATTTCGTTCGCGCTCGACGGGCGCAGCGAGTTCGGCATCCAGCACGCCACCGTGCTCGTGCTCTTCATCCTCTCGCTCGCCGCGTTCGTAGCCTACGGCCTGCACGCGGTGCGCACGCCCCAGCCGATCTTCTCGCTCGACCTCTTCAAGATCCACACCTTCAGCGTGGGCCTGCTCGGCAATCTGTTCGCGCGCATCGGCAGCGGCGCGATGCCGTATCTGATTCCGCTCCTGCTGCAGGTGGCGCTCGGCTACACGGCGTTCCAGGCCGGCCTCATGATGCTGCCCACCGCGGCCGCGGGCATGTTCTCCAAGCGCCTCGTGACGTATCTCATCATGCGCCACGGCTACCGCCAGGTGCTGGTCTCGAACACGGTGCTCGTCGGCCTCATGATGGCGAGCTTCGCGCTTTCCACGCCCAACGAACCCCTGTGGATGCGTATCGCGCAACTCGCACTGTTCGGCTCCGTGAACTCGATGCAGTTCACGGCGATGAACACGCTCACGCTCAAGGATCTCGGCACAGGCGGCGCGAGCAGCGGCAACAGCCTTTTCTCGCTCGTGCAGATGCTCGCGATGAGCCTCGGCGTGACCGTCGCGGGCGCGCTGCTCACCACCTTCACGGGCATCATCGGCCACAAGACGGGTGCGAACGTGATTCCGGCGTTCCACGCGACGTTCATTTGCGTCGGCATCATCACGGCGGGCTCGTCGTGGATCTTCGGGCAACTCTCGCCGGACCTGCGGCGCACCGCGAAGAAGACCGATCCGTCCGAGCGGACCTGACAAACCCGGGGCCGCGGCTGCGCCGCCCTCCGTTGTCACCCCCAGTTGTCATCCTGCACTCGCAGCCGGCGCGCGCACCGCGAAGGTGCAGCGCGCCTCCCGGCCGTGCGCCGCTAGCGCCCGCGACGGCTTCCCGCACCACCCCGCGCATCCGCCCGAAGCTGCGCGTGGCCACTGCATGGCCAATGGCCGCGGGAACCGGGACTCGCATACTTTTTGCTGTCCTATCCTGTAAACTTGACGCTCACGCGTCGGGCCCGCCACGCGCGCCATCGAAACCAATTGACCAGCATGATCGACATCGATCCCCCAGGCTACCAGTCACGCCCCATCGCCGGCGAAGAAGGCGCCCGCCGCACCGTGCTGTACGGCGGCTACACCGTCTTCAGCGTGTTCCAGCCCGTGTTTTCGGTCGCGCACCGGCGCGCGATCGGCTATCACGCGTCGCTGCGCGCGCATGACGAACAGGGCCAGCAGGCGCCGTCGCAGGAGGTGTTCACGCAGGC
>DATBXG010000216.1:0-2261 GCA_036514415.1 Paraburkholderia sp. | reverse complement strand
CGGCAAGCGAACCACCGGCGCGGCGCCTTGCCATCCGTCGCGCTTTCGCTTTGCGCAACCTCGCGCCACCAGCGCTCGCCGCGATGCGGCTCATCGAGATCGAGCCGCTCGCCCATACGGGGCGTGGAGAGCGTGACGCCGCGCGCGAGCGCCAGGCCGGTCACGCGCTCGAACGGATCTTGCCAGCGATGCATCGCGAGATCGAACGTGCCGTTGTGAATCGGCACAAGCCACTCGCCGCGCAAATCCACGTGCGCCTGCACCGTTTCCTCGGGCTGCATGTGGACGTAGGGCCACTGCGGGTCGTACGCGCCGGTTTCGATGAAGGTCGCGTCGAACGGGCCCAGCCGCTCGCCGATCGTGCGAAAGCCGTCGAAGTAGCCGGTGTCGCCGCTGAAGAACACGCGCAGGTCGGCGTCGGCGATCACCCACGAGGCCCACAGCGTGCTGTTGCCGTCGAAGAGGCTGCGCCCCGAGAAGTGCTGCGCGGGCGTGGCCGTGAACTCGATGCCCTCCACATGCGCGCCTTGCCACCAGTCGAACTGGCGCACCTTCGCGCCGTCGATGCCCCAATCTATCAGCCGGTCGCCCACGCCGAGCGGCGTGAGGAAAACGCCCGTCGTCGCAGCGAGCGCGAGCACGGTTTCGCGGTCGAGGTGGTCGTAATGGTCGTGCGAGAGGATCACGCCGCGCAACGGCGGCAGATCGGCGAGCGCGATGGGCGGCGCGTGGAAGCGCTTCGGCCCGAGACGCTGAAACGGCGAGGCGCGCTCCGCGAACACCGGGTCGGTCAGCCAGAACTGGCCGCGCAGCTTGAAGAGCAGCGTGGAATGGCCGAGCCGGTAGACGCTGCGGTCGGGCGCGGCTTCGAGTTGATCGCGCGTGAGCGGTTGAACCGGCAGCGCCCCCGCGGGCATGGTGCCGCCCGGCTTGTGGAAGATCATGTTCCACATGATCCTCAGCGTCTTGCCGAGGCCCTCCACCGGGCGCGGACGTACGTTGCGAAAGCGCTCGCCGTCGTGCTGCGGCGAGGTGTGCGAAAGCTCGCGCCCGCGTTGTGCGGCGCTCAGGCCCAGGGTACGGCTCAGAGAGGCGAAAGGCGAGGTCATGGAGCGGCTACCTGTGGAGACGGGAAGTAGACTGCACAGTGTAGTTTATTCTGGCGAAAAGTAAACTACATAGTGTAAGATTTGGAAATGGATTCCAGTCCCACTTCGACCACCCCACAGCGCCTGACCGACCGCAAGCGCGCCGCCATCGTCGCGGCGGCCATCGACGAGTTCCTGGCCTCGGGCTTCGACGCCACGAGCATGGACCGCATTGCCGCGCGCGCGAGCGTCTCGAAGCGCACGGTCTACAACCATTTCCCGAGCAAGGAGGCGCTGTTCGCGTCGATCCTGTGCCAGCTCTGGGACGCCAGCGCAACCGCCGACGCGCCGGCCTACCGCGCCGGCGAGCCGCTGCGCATGCAGCTCATCGCGCTCCTCATGCGCAAGCTGCGGCTCCTCAACGACGAAGCGTTCTTCAAGCTCGCGCGCGTGGCCATCGCGGCGGGCATCCATTCGCCGGAACGCGCGCGCGACATGGTGGCCCGCATCGGCGAGCGCGAGGAGGACCTCACGGTCTGGGTGCGCGCCGCTGCTGCCGATGGGCGCCTGAAGACGCCCGACCCGGCATTCGCCGCGCAGCAGTTGCACGGCGTCGTCAAGGCGTTCGCCTTCTGGCCGCAGGTCGCGATGGGCCAGCCGCCGCTCGACGAAGCGCAACAGCGGCAGATCGCCGAATCGTCCGCCGATCTCTTTCTTGCGCGTTACGCATGAGCGCCTGAAAGCGCGTTGCACCTGGCCGCGACGCGCTACGGTTGTTCTGGACTAGACTCGTTCCTTTCAGGATCGCAGGACGACGGGAAGGAGAGGTTCATGCCATTCATGCTGCTCATCGCCGAGCCGCGCGGCCAGCGCGATACGCGTGCCCTGTCCGAAGGCGAGGCGCTCTACGCGCGCATGGTCGCGTTCTCCCAGGAACTCGCCGCCGAAGGCAAGCTGATCGACGCGCACGCGCTCACTGCCGACACGAACGGCGCGCGCGTGCAGGTGCGCGGAGGCCGCACGAACATCGTCGATGGCCCGTTCGCCGAAGCCAAGGAGATGATCGGCGGCTTCTTCCTGCTCGATTGCGCCACGCGCGACGAGGCGCTCGCTATCGCGCGGCGCTGCCCGGCGGCCGAATGGGCGAGCGTGGAGGTACGCGAAACCGGTCCG
>DATBXG010000215.1:0-7907 GCA_036514415.1 Paraburkholderia sp. | reverse complement strand
GCCGACGACGACGCCTCGGCCGTGCTCGACTGGCTGAGCCACGGCGCGTCGTCCACGGCGCGCGACTAAAGCCGGCTCGATCGCGGGCAATAAAAAATGGGACGCCTCGGCGTCCCATTTTTCTTTAGCGATCCGTTCGACTCATGGCGCTGCCGTTTGCGCCGCGCCCGGCGCCGGTGTGCCATGCCACTTCACGACGAGCGCGCGCCCCCACCATGTCAGCACGCCGCACGCGCCGATCGTCACGCCCATGCCGAACGGCGAAACGCCCGGGAACCACCCCACCACGGCGCTCGCGAGCGCGCCGAGACCAAGCTGCGTCGCGCCGAACACGGCCGCCGCCGCGCCCGCATTCTTCGGGTAGCGATACATGAGATCGGTCGCGCAGTTCGCACCGAGCAGACCCACGACGCTCACGACGAAGAACAGGCCCGTCACGATCGACCACAGGCCGCCCCAGCCCGTCACGCACATCAACGCGACGAAGAGCGAGGCGCCCGCGCTCACCGCCGCCGCGCCCGAAATCATGCGCAAGGTGCCCAGACGCCCGATGAAGCGCGTGTTGAGGAAGTTGCCGAGCATGATGCCAAACACGTTCGCGCCGAAGAAGAACCCGTAATGCTGCGGCGAAACGTGGAAATACTCGATATAGACGAACGGCGTGGCCGAGATATAGGTGAACATGGCGGCGAACGCCATGCCGCCGCACAGCATATGCCCCCAGACGAGCGGATCGCGCAGCAATCGCCCATAGGCCGCAAACGAGCGCAGCACGGCCGCGCTCTCGCGCTTTTCGGGCGGCCAGGTCTCGGGCACGCGCAGGTAAGCCGCCACGGCGCACGCGAGGCCGAACAGCGTGAGCGCGACGAACACCACGCGCCAGCCGCCGATCAGCAGCAACTGTCCGCCGACGAGCGGTGCGAGCAGCGGTCCGATCGCCGTGACGATCGCGACCATCGAGAGCACCTTGGCCGCATCGGAAGGCTCATGGGCATCGCGCGCGATGGCCCGCGCGAGCACGGAGGCCGCGCCCGCGCCGAGCGCCTGCAGGAAACGCACGATCACGAGTTGGCCCACCGAGAACGAGAACCAGCAGCCGATGCTGGCCACCGTGAAGAGCGCGATGCCGCCTAGCAGCACGGGGCGGCGGCCGTAGGCATCGGACACGGGACCGTAGAGCAGCATGCCGATCGAAAAGCCGGCCATGAAGCTGGTGAGCGTCGAAGCTGCGGCAGAGGCGCTCACGCCGAACGACCGCGCGATGGCCGGCAGGCTCGGCAGGTACATGTCGGTGGCGAGCGGGCCGCAGGCGGCGAGCGCGCCCAGCAGCAGGATCAGGCGGGCATCGGGCCGGCGGCGCGGGGAATGGGACATGGTGTGCGTGGCGGCGGAGCGTGCTCGGCTCGCGCGCTCTCGAGGTCATGGGCCAATTGATGGGCCGATTCTTTTGCCGCGCGGCGCAAAGCGGCGCGAGGCGGGCCGGGAAGCGGCAAAAAAGCGGCAACGGTGCCGCCGAATTGTACCTGACGACTATCGGCTGTCAGACCCCGGTCCGCATGCGACATCGTCGCAGCTTGCGCTAAGCTGCCCGCTTTCGTCCGCGCTTTCGTTCAACCCTCTCGCGTTGCCTTCATGACCGCCTTTCTGCTCATCTGGAGCCCCAGGAAGTGGCCCTGGCCCGAACTACCCGACTTCGCGCGCCGCGTGCGCTCCGGGGAAGCCGTTGCCGACACATGGGGATGCGGCTTCGCGCGCGGCATCCTGCCGGGCGACCGGGTGTTCCTGCACCGCGTCGCCGCCGAGCCGCGCGGGCTCTTCGGCTCCGGCTATGTCACGCGCGCGCCCTACGAGGTGCCCGATGCCGCGTACAAACGCGGCTACCGGCTGTGCATCGACTTCGTCTACGACTGGCTCGTCGACGCGGGTGAAGACGTGGTCATCGCTCGCGACAGCTTGCGTGCGCATCCGTTCTCGGTCCAGACCTGGGACGCGCAAAGCTCGGGCACCGTCATCAAGCCCGTTGCCGAAGGCGCGCTGGAGAAGCGTTGGGCGGAACTGACCGGGCGGCGGCCGATGCCGGCGCCCGCCCTCGCGGCCATGCACGCGCTGCGCGACACGGCGCCACACCCCGCGCCATCAACGCGCAAACGCGGGCCACGAGCGCGCTGAATCCATCCGCCCGGCCCGCACGCAGGCGAGCCGCGCCGCCCCTGCGCGGCGCGCGCGAGCCAGCCCGGGCCCCCCTCCCGTTCGGCGCGACTCCGGTACAATTTCGGGAGATCAGCCTCATCGCCCGCGCCCTTGCGGCGCCGCATGGGTTCGCCCCTCGGCGTACTGCAAGCGCATTTCGGGCGCACGTCGGGCGCTCGCCGGCCACGTCCGCCAGCGCGTCGCCCGGCACCCGCCACACCACTTTCGCAGGTCCAGCACTCATGTCCAACACCCAGTCCAGCACGCAGAACCGCAACGAAGCCCTCTTCGAACGCGCCCAGCGCACCATTCCGGGCGGCGTGAACTCGCCCGTGCGTGCGTTCCGCTCGGTCGGCGGCACGCCGCGCTTCATCGAGCGCGCCCAGGGCCCGTACTTTTGGGACGCCGAAGGCAAGCGCTACATCGACTACATCGGCTCGTGGGGTCCGATGATCGTCGGCCACGTGCATCCGGAAGTGCTCGAAGCCGTGCAGCGCGTGCTCGCGAATGGCTTCTCGTTCGGCGCGCCCACTGAGGCCGAGATCGAGATCGCCGAGGAAATCTGCAAGATCGTGCCGTCGATGGAGCAGGTGCGCATGGTGTCGAGCGGCACCGAGGCGACCATGAGCGCGCTGCGTCTCGCGCGCGGCTTCACGAAGCGCGACCGCATCGTGAAGTTCGAGGGCTGCTATCACGGCCACGCGGACAGCCTGCTCGTGAAGGCCGGCTCGGGCCTGCTCACGTTCGGCAACCCGACCTCGGCGGGCGTGCCCGTCGATATCGCGAAGCACACCACGGTGCTCGAATACAACAACGTCGCGGCGCTCGAAGAAGCGTTCAAGGCGTTCGGCGACGAGATCGCCGCCGTGATCGTCGAGCCGGTCGCGGGCAACATGAACCTCGTGAAGGCCACGCCCGAGTTCATCGGCGCATTGCGCAGCCTCACCGCGAAGCACGGCAGCGTGCTGATCTTCGACGAAGTGATGTGCGGCTTCCGCGTCGGCCTGCGCGGCGCGCAGGCGCTCTACGGCGTCGAGGCGGACATGGTGTGCCTCGGCAAGGTGATCGGCGGCGGCATGCCGGCGGCGGCGTTCGGCGGCCGTCGCGAAATCATGGATCACCTCGCGCCCAACGGCTCGGTGTACCAGGCGGGCACGCTCTCGGGCAACCCGATCGCCGTCGCGGCCGGCCTGAAGACGCTGCAGCTCATTCAGGCGCCCGGCTTCTACGAGCAACTCACGGCAAAGACCGCGCGTCTCGCGAAGGGTCTCTCCGAAGCCGCGCGTGAAGCGAAAGTCCCGTTCGTCGCGGATTCGGTGGGCGGCATGTTCGGCCTCTATTTCGCCGACAACGTGCCGGGCAGCTTCGCCGAGGTCACGAAGAGCGACATCGCGCGCTTCAACCGTTTCTTCCATCGCATGCTGGACGCGGGCGTCTACTTCGCGCCCTCGGCGTACGAAGCGGGCTTCGTGTCGAGCACGCACGACGACGCGATCCTCGACGAGACGATCGACGCTGCGCGCCGCGCGTTCGTAGCGGAAGCCGCGGCTGAAAACGTGACGCAATAAAGCGCAGTAAGGCACGCCACGCCATCGCCCAAAGGCGGGGCGCGAGCCTCGCCGGCCACGCCTGGCCGGCCCCTACCCTGACCGCCGCCTGAGAGAAAGCCCGACGATGTTTTCGCAATCCGATTTCGTCCACATGGAGCGCGCGCTAGCCCTCGCGCAGCGCGGCCTTTACACGACCGACCCGAACCCGCGCGTGGGCTGCGTGCTGGTGAGGGACGGCGTGGTGATCGGCGAGGGCTTCACGCAGCCTGCCGGCCAGGATCATGCCGAAATCCAGGCGATGAAGGACGCCCGCACGCGCGGCCACGACCTGCGCGGCGCGACCGCGTATGTCACGCTCGAGCCGTGCAGCCACTTTGGCCGCACGCCGCCCTGCGCGAACGCGCTGATCGAGGCGAAGGTCGCGCGCGTGATTGCGGCGATGGAGGACCCGAATCCGCTCGTCTCGGGGCGCGGGCTGGCGATCTTGCGCGACGCGGGCATCGACGTGCGCTGCGGGCTGCTGGCCAACGAGGCGCGCGAGCTGAACATCGGTTTCGTTTCGCGCATGACGCGCAAGCGTCCGTGGGTGCGCATGAAGGTTGCCGCATCGCTCGACGGCCGCACCGGCCTGCCCACGGGCGAAAGCCAATGGATCACGGGCGAAGCGGCGCGCGCCGACGGCCACGCCTGGCGCGCGCGCGCCTCGGCCATCCTCACGGGTATCGGCACGGTGAAGGAAGACGACCCGCGCATGACCGTGCGCGCCGTCGACACGCCGCGCCAGCCCAGGCGCGTGCTGATCGACAGCCGTCTCGACGTCTCGCCGCTCGCGCAAATCTTCGTGGGCGCGCCGACGCTGGTCTTCTGCGCCTCGCTCGACGCGAGCAACGAAGAACGCGCCGAAGCGTTGCGTGCACGCGGCGCTGAAATCGTCGCGCTCGGCAACGAGCACGGCAAGGTCGATCTGCCCGCCATGCTCGGCGAGCTGGCCGCGCGCGGCGTAAACGAACTGCACGTGGAGGCCGGCTACAAGCTCAACGGCTCGCTGCTGCGCGAAGGCTGCGTGGACGAGCTCCTCGTCTACGTGGCGCCGTCGCTGCTCGGCACCAATGCGCTCGGCATGGTCGACATCGCCGCGCCCGCAACGCTCGACGAGCGCACGCGCCTCGTCTTCCATTCCGTCGATCGCATCGGCAACGACTTGCGCATTCTTGCGCGCGTCGTCACGACGCAGGACGCCTGACCCTCACAGATGCACTGAACACAAGGAACAGCACGATGTTTACCGGAATCGTCGCGGCAGTGGGCCGCATCGAATCGATCAACCCGCTCGGCACGGATGCCGACGCCGGCGTGCGCCTCACCGTCAACGCGGGCGGCCTCGGCCTCGACGACGTGCAACTCGGCGACAGCATCGCGATCCAGGGCGCGTGCATGACCGTCATCGAAAAATCGGCGACGACCTTCGATGTGGACGTCTCGCGCGAAAGCCTGAACCGCACGGTGGGCCTCACGGCAACGGGCGAAGTGAACCTCGAAAAGGCGCTGCGCGCGAACGACCGCCTGGGCGGCCACATCGTCTCGGGCCACGTGGACGGCCTCGGCACCGTCACGCGCTTCGCGCCCGTTGGCGAGTCGCACGAACTGCGCGTTCTCGCGCCCGCCGATATCGGCCGTTATCTCGCCTACAAGGGCTCGATCACGGTGAACGGCGTGAGCCTCACCGTCAACTCGGTCGACGACCGCGCCGACGGCTGCGAATTCTCGATCAACCTGATTCCGCATACGGTGGAAGTAACCACGCTCAAGCATCTTCAGGCCGGCACAAAGGTGAATCTCGAAATCGATCTGATCGCGCGCTACGTGGAGCGCATGCTCTCTGCCGAGAAGGCCGCCAACGCGGCCGCGCAAGACTAACGGGCCTCTGAGCCAGCGCAAGACATGCCCTGGGCGAGCGCAAGCACGCTCGCCGGGGCGCTGATAGAATCTACGCTTTCCCACGCGCTCGCCGCACGGCGCGCCGCGTTCCCGTCACCCGAATCGAACAAGGAGGCACAGTTGGCAACGATTGAAACAAGCGCCGCCATGCCGATGATCCGGGTGATGTGGCATGTTGCGTCTCACAACGCGACCTCCCCGCTTCTAGCGCAGCCATAGCGCGTCCCGCGCGGCATGTTTTCAAACGCCGCGCGCTGCAATTCCACGATTTTTTCCGCGATTTCGAGGTTGGGCCGCCCGGCAATGGCCAGGGCATGCGAATCCCGTTTTCCGCCTTAACGCTTCATCCCGTTCAGGAGAGTCTTCGGGCGTCACGTCCGGAGCATGCTGTCCATGACAGAGTCAAACAATAAACCCGATTCGGGCGGACAAACGTTCCGCAAGGTCCTCGGCTTTACCTTCCGGCACTGGGCCCGCCAGCCGGTGCGCGTCACGGCCGTGGCGCTCGCCTCGCTCTTCGGCGCGCTCGCCGACGTGCTCACGCCGCACTACGCGGGCCAGCTCGTCGACGCCCTCACCCGCGATGGCGCGGCCAGCAACACCGCCGCGTGGCATGCGGCCGTCGTCGCGTTCTGGGCGCTCACGGGGCTGGGGCTCGGCGGCACGATCATGCGGCAGGCCGCGTACCGCAACATCATCGCGCTCACGCTGCGCATGATGAGCGAGATCGCCACGCAGGCGTTCCACCGCGTGCAGCGTTTCTCGACCGACTGGCATGCAAACAGCTTCGCGGGCTCGACCGTGCGCAAGGTCACGCGCGGCATGTGGGCGCTCGACCTGCTCAACGACACACTGCTCGTCGCCCTCTTCCCCTCGCTCGTCATGCTGGTCGGCTCGACCGTCCTGCTCGCCCTGCAATGGCACGTGATGGGGCTCGTGGTCGGGCTCGGCTCAGCGGTGTATCTGGCGATCACGGTCTCGCTCTCGCTCTTTTATGTCGCGCCCTCGGCCCGGCTGGCGAACCAGTGGGACACGAAGATGGGCGGCGCGCTCGCCGACGCCGTTTCGTGCAATGCCGTCGTCAAGGCCTTCGGCGCGGAAGCGCGCGAAGAGGCGCGGCTCGCCCGCGTCGTGTCGAAGTGGAGCAGCCGGACGCGGCGCACCTGGCGGCGCGGCACGCTCAACGGCGGCGTGCAGGGCGCGCTGCTCGTGGGCATGCAGGCGGCCATCCTCGGGGCCGCACTGCTGCTGTGGGCGCGGGGCCTTGCGAGCGTTGGCGATATCACGTTCGCGCTTACGCTGTTCTTCCTGCTCAAGGGTTATCTGCGCGACGTCGGCATGCACGTGCGCAACCTGCAGCGCTCGGTCAACGACATGGAGGAGCTCGTCGCGCTCGACGCGGCGCCGCTCGGCATCGATGACCAGCCTGACGCGCCGCCCATCGTGATCGATCAGGGCGACATCCGCTTCGAGAACATGACGTTCCGCTACGGCAATCACGCGGACGACAGGGCGCTCTACGAAAACCTGACACTACGCATCGCGCCGGGCGAGCGCGTGGGGCTGGTCGGGCATTCCGGCTCCGGCAAGACCACGCTGGTCAAGCTGATCCAGCGCCTTTACGACGTTTCCGGCGGCCGCATCACGATCGACGGCCAGGACATCGCGCGCGTCCAGCAGGCGTCGCTGCGCTCGCAGATCGCGATCGTGCAGCAGGAACCCGTGCTGTTCCACCGCTCGCTCGCCGAAAACATCGCCTACGCGCGGCCGGGCGCGACGCACGCCGAAATCGAGCGCGCGGCCAGGCTTGCGAGCGCCCACGATTTCATCGTGGCGCTGCCGCACGGCTACGACACGCTCGTGGGCGAGCGCGGCGTGAAGCTCTCGGGCGGCGAGCGCCAGCGCGTGGCGATCGCGCGCGCGTTCCTCGCGAATGCGCCAATCCTGATCTTCGACGAAGCGACCTCGAGCCTCGACAGCGAAAGCGAAGTGCTGATCCAGCAAGCCATGGAGCGGCTCATGGAAGGCCGCACGACCGTGGTGATCGCCCACCGGCTCTCGACCGTGCGCGCGCTCGACCGGCTGCTCGTGCTCGAGCGCGGGCGGGTGGCGGAGGAAGGCACGCACGACGCGCTCGTGCGCCGCGAGCACGGCCTGTACCGGCGCCTGTTCGAGCGCCAGGCGCTGGAACTGACGAAGGGGCTCGCCGACGACGTGATCCTGCGCTGA
>DATBXG010000214.1:0-2395 GCA_036514415.1 Paraburkholderia sp. | reverse complement strand
TGAGTACCTTTCCTTCCCTCGACGCGTGGCTCACGCACCTCGAAACCGCGCATCCGGTCGGCATCGACATGGGGCTGGACCGCATCCGTCAGGTGAAGGATGCGCTGGACCTCAAGTTCGAATGCCCGATCATCACGGTTGGCGGCACGAACGGGAAGGGCTCGACCTGCGCGATTCTCGAAACGATCTTGCTCAAGTCGGGCTATCACGTGGGCTGCCACACCTCGCCGCATCTGCTCGAGTTCAACGAGCGCGCGCGCGTGGACGGCCAGCAGGCCAGCGACGCCGAGCTGCTGCCGCACTTCGAGGCCGTGGAAGCCGCGCGCAATTCGCTCGCCAAGCCCGTGACGCTCACGTACTTCGAGTTCACGACGCTCGCGATCATGCATCTGTTCGCCTCGCGCGGGCTCGACGCCGTGATCTTCGAGGTGGGTCTGGGCGGGCGTCTCGACGCTGTCAACGTGCTCGACACCGACTGCGCGATCATCACGAGCATCGACCTCGACCACACGGAATACCTCGGCGACACGCGCGAGAAGATTGGCTTCGAGAAGGCCGGCATCTTCCGTGCGGGCAAGCCCGCGATCTGCGCCGACCCGATGGCGCCGCAGTCGCTCATCGACCATGCTGAGGCGATCGGCGCCGAACTGTGGCTCTTCGGCCGCGATTTCCGCTACGAAGGGCAGCCCGGCAGCGAACGCCAGCAATGGAGCTACGTGGGCCCGACGATGCGTCGCTCGGCGCTCGCCTATCCGGCGCTGCGCGGCGCGAACCAGCTGATCAACACCTCGGCTGCGCTCGCGGGCCTCGAGTCGCTGCGCGACCGCCTGCCGGTTTCCGCGCAGGACATTCGCCTTGGCCTCGCCAACGTCGAACTGCCCGGGCGCTTCCAGGTGCTGCCGGGCAAGCCTTCGATCATTCTCGACGTCGGCCACAACCCGCACGCGGCGGCCGTGCTCGCGCAAAACCTCGGCAGCATGGGCTATTTTCCGTACACCTACGCGGTGTTCGGCGCAATGCGCGACAAGGACATTGCGGGCGTGATCGAGCACCTGAAGGGCGAGATCGACCACTGGTGCGTGACGGATCTGCCGCTGCCGCGCGCGGCCACGGCCGAACAGCTCGAAGAAGTGCTGCGCGATGCGGGCGTGACGGACGGCGCCGATAGCAGTGTGACGCGCCATGAAAATCCCGCTGCCGCCTTCCAAGATGCGCTAAAGCGTGCAACCGAAAATGATAGAATTCTTGTTTTCGGTAGTTTCCTGACGGTTGCCGGGGTCATGGCCTGGCGAAAGTCACAGCAACACTGACCGCCCGGCACCCGCACGCCGCCCACGTAAGACAGGCCAGGTAGGCCAACAGCAAGCCATACATGGGAATTTTCTCGTTCGGCAAGAAAGAAGACGCTGACGCGCCCCGACGGCGCGGCACTGAGTCCGGCTCCAGCCGGCGCAGCAATCAGAGCACGCGCGTGGAGCGGCGCAGCCGCCGGCCGGACCGGTCGGGCGACGCCGAGGCAATGCTGCTCGACCCCACGCTCCCTGAAAAGCAACGCGCGCGCCGCCGCCTCGTCGGCGCGATCGCGCTGGTGCTCGCGGCCATCGTGATCCTGCCGATGGTGCTCGATTCGCACCCGAAGCCCGTCACCGACGACATCGCCATCGACATTCCGAGCCGCCCGGCCGACAAGGCCGCCGCGCGCCACGACGCCGAAGACACGCAAGCCGGCGTCGCCCCCGACAATCCCGCAGCAGCCGTTGCCACGCCAGGCGCGTCGGGCCTCGCGGCCGCCTCGGGCGCCGCGGCCACCCAGAACGCGCAAGACACCGGCAAGACCCCGGAAGCACCCGCCAAAACGCCCGCGCAAGCGGCAACCGCTCCGGCTCAACCGACCCCATCGACCCAGGCGGCCCAAGCCGCCAACCAGACGCCAACGCCCGCGCACGCCAGCAAGCCGGCCGCGCAGCAGGCAGCGTCGGCTGGCACGGCTGTCGCCGCGCATGGCAAGTCGCAGACTGCCGCCGCGGCCGATAGCGCCGATACCACCGACGGGAACGGCGCAAAAGCCGACTCCGGCATGCCTGCGGCGCCGCCGGGCGCGCGCTTCGCGGTGCAGCTCGGCGCCTTTTCGAACGACACGACGGCGCGCAACTGGGTCACGAAGTTGAAAGCGGCGGGTGTACCCGCATATATAGAACAGCGTAAGGAAGCAGATGGCACGACGCGCACGCTGTTGCGCGCCGGCCCGTTCCCGGACCGCGCCTCGGCCACCGCAGCGATCGCCAAGGTGCGCGGCGCTGGCCTGATGGCGGGCTCGAACAGCAACGCGGAATAAGCCGCCGATGTTCACCGCATTCGACTACGCTGTAATGGCGGTGATAGGCCTGTCGGCGCT
>DATBXG010000213.1:0-2377 GCA_036514415.1 Paraburkholderia sp. | reverse complement strand
GTGGGCGCGAGGCCGCACAGCCACGACGAGATCACGAACAGGATGATCGACGCCATGAAGAGGCGCACCTGGCCGAAACGCTGCGTGAGCCAGCCGGTGAGCGGCACGGAGATCGCGTTGGCCACCGCGAACGAGGTGATGACCCACGTGCCCTGGTCCGACGACACGCCGAGGTCGCCCGAGATCGACGGGATCGACACGTTCGCGATCGAGGTGTCGAGCACGTTCATGAACACCGCGAGCGACACCGCGATGGTGCCGATCACGAGTTGCGCGCCCTGCAACGGCGCATGGGCGACGGGTTGTTGTGGTGCTGCCATTGCGTCCTTTCTTGTTGACCTGTTCGAGGCAACGCGAAGCAACGCTGGCGCAGGCTGAGGATCAGCCCGCGCCAGCGTTTGCGAGTGCTTTTATCAGGGCTTCAATCAGCTGCTTCGATCAGCCTTTCGTGCTGGACTTCGCGGCGTGTGCGGACGAGACCTGCGCCTTGCCCGTGGCGTTGCCGGCTGCGCTGCTGGCGCCGTTGCTCGCCGCCTTGTGCGCATTCGGGCCGGCGTTCTCCGCGATGATGCGCGCGATCTCCGCATCGGCCTCTGCGCCGTACTTCGCGAACACGTCGGTCTCGTAGACCGTGTTCTGCGCGTTGCCGAGCTGGCTGCCCGAATCGTTGCGGATGTTCACGTCCACCTGCATCGACAGGCCGATGCGCAGCGGGTGCTTCTGGAGGTCTTCCGGATCGAGCGAAATACGCACCGGCAGGCGCTGCACCACCTTGATCCAGTTACCCGTGGCGTTCTGCGCGGGCAGCAGCGAGAAGGCCGAGCCCGTGCCCGCCGAGAAGCCCACCACCTTGCCGTGATAGACCACCGACGAGCCATACACGTCGGCCGTCATCTCGACCGCCTGGCCGATGCGCATGTGCTTCAGTTGCACTTCCTTGAAGTTGGCGTCGACCCACAGCGAGTTCAGCGGCACCACCGACATGAGCGGATTGCCCGGCGAGACGCGCTGGCCCACCTGCACCGAACGCTTGGCCACGTAGCCCGTGACCGGTGCGGGCAGCGTGTTGCGCGCGTTCGCGAGATAGGCGTCGCGCACCTTCGCGGCGGCGGCCTCCACGTTCGGGTGGTTGGCGATGGTCGTGTTCGCGGTCAGCGCGCGGTTCGCGGCGAGCTGCTGCTGCGCGGCTTCGAGTGCGGCTTCGGCGCTGCGCACGGCGTCGCGGGCATGGGAGATTTCTTCCTGCGATACGGCGCCCGTCTGCGCGACCTGCATGCGGCGGCGCAGGTCGTCCTGTGCGCGCGAGAGATCGGACTGGCGCTGGGCAACCTGCGCTTCGTACTGGCTGTCGTCGGCGAACAGGCCGCGCACCTGGCGCACCGTCTGCGCGAGCTGCGCCTCCGTTTGCTCGAGCGTGACGCGCGCATCGGCCGGGTCGAGCAGCACGAGCGGATCGCCGACGTTCACGGTTTGCGTGTCGTCGGCTTTCAGTGCGATCACCGTGCCGGTGACCTGCGGTGTGATCTGGACGACGTTGCCGTTCACGTAGGCGTCGTCCGTGCTCTCGGTGAAGCGCGCGACGAGGAAGTAGTAGAGGCCGTAGGCAACGGCTGCAATCACGATCACGAGGACGAGCAGCGTCATCATGCGCTTGCGCTTGCCGCTGTTCGCGTTCGGCTGCGGGTTGGCCGCCGGCTGCTGGGGGGTGCTCATGGAAGGATCTCCGGGTTCTTGCGTGCTGTTCGTTCAGTTGTTTGTGTCTGGCTTGCTGCCAGGCCTCGCGCTCAATTCGCCGCAGGCGCCGCGCTTGCCGATGCCGCCGCGCTCTGCGCCGGCGTTGCCGCCCGCGTGCCGCGCCAGGGCGCGCCGTTCACGTCGCTTTGGCCGCGCGCTTGACTGCCCGCCTCGCTGCCGACTTCGACGGGCGGCGCGATCTGCGCGTCGTGCGCGTCGAAGCCGCCGCCGAGCGACTTGATGAGCGCCATCTGCTGGTCGCGGCGCTGCGCCTTCAGGTTCGCCACCGTCTGCTCCGCGGCGAGGCGGTTCTGGTCGGCGTTGAGCACCTGGAGCTGCTCCGAGAGCCCTGCCTTGTAGCGGATCACGGCGAGCTGCCAGGCGTTGGTCGAGGCGTCGAGCGCGCGCTGGGCGTCCACGAGCTGCGTGTCCGCCGAGCGGATCGTGGAGACGCCGGTCGCCACGTCCTGGAACGCGCCGATGAGCGTCAGGTTGTAGTTCGCCACGTCGAGCTCGAAGTCGGCGTAGCGGCCCTTCAATTGCGCGCGCAACGCGCCCGCGTCGAAGAGCGGCAGATGCACGGCCGGCCCGATGTTGATCTGGCGGCTCGTGAAGTTCAGGAATTTCCCCCAGCCGAACGCGT
>DATBXG010000212.1:0-7404 GCA_036514415.1 Paraburkholderia sp. | reverse complement strand
CGTCGAGCCATTGCAGGTACCTGGACAGGAACTCGAAGTTCGCGCCCAGTTGCCGCATCAGGTTGAACGAGTACAGGTGGAAGAACCGCTCGCCGCGCGTGAGCACGGCGTCGAGCTGCTCGGGAAACGCCGCACGCCACTGTGCGATGGGGTTGTGCTGCGGCCGGCGCGCGAGATGGCCGCGCAACAGCTCCGCGGAAGCCTCGGCGAGCTGCAGCCCCTGGAGCGGCGCGCGCGCCTGCTTGCAGAACTCCACGTACGGAAACAGCAGGTCGGGCTGGTCGAAAAACTGCGGCAGCTTGCGAAAGATGCCGTCGTAATCGCCGCCTTCCAGCCGGTGGTAGCCCGTGTTGTGGAAATAGCCCAGCCGCCTGCCCACCGGGTCGATGAAATCGATGCCCACCGTGGTTTTCGGGTGCTCGCGGCGGTACGACGTGGCGCGCGTGTTGGGCAGGTAGTAGCCGTCCACTTCCACGAGCACCGTGTGGCCGCGCTGCGTTTGCGCGTGCACGCGGTCTTCGAGCGAGTCGTAGATCGCCAGCTCCTGCACCTGGGTGCCGTAGAGCGTTTCGAGGTCTTCGAGCGGAAACTTGAAGAACGTGAACTGGTCGCCCTCGAAGTCCTGCGTCACCGTGAACGCGAAGCCCGCGCGCGGATCGAGGCCGAAGCCGTGCAGCACCTCGATCCACAGGTCGACGTAGCAGTTGGTCTCCACCCACACGCGCTCGCCCTGGTGCAGCGCGTGCGGTGCATGCTCCGCGCGCGGCGCGTGCAGCGGCACGACCACGGCCGGCGCCGAGGGTGTGGCGGGGGTCGCGGGAGCGGAAGACTCGGCGGTCGTGAGCGGCGCGCTCATGCGTGTCCCTCCAGCGCCTGCGCGATGCGCGCGCGCGTGTCGCCCCAGAGCAGCGCGCGCACCGCGTCGGGCCACGTGTTCACGTCGAGGCCGTGATGGCGGAAGAGCGCGAGCGTGATGCGCTCCATGCCGAAGCCCACGCAGCCCGTGTGCGCCACGGAGCCGTCCGCGCAGGCGATCTTCCAGATCCCGCCGAAGTGGTCCATGTGATAGTTGAACGACAGGCACGCGGTCTTGCTTTCCGGGTTCGCCACCGGAATCAGCAGCTCGAACTTGAGCGCGAGCGTGCGCTGGCTGTCCGCGACGATCTTGCCGCCGCGCCCGAAGAACGGGTCGTTGGCGAGATCGACGTCGAGCGGCAGATTGAGCGCGCGCACGAGCGCCGAGCCACGATCGATCCACATCTGGCGGAACGCCATGACCTGCTCCGCGTTGCCGAGGCGCACGTATTCGCGCTGGCGGAACATCTGCATGCGCGCCGGGTCGAGCGAAGGCTCGTGGCGGAAGCAATACGAAAGCACGTCGATGGTCGCGCCGCCTTCGGGCAGCGGGCCGCGCTTCGCGATCACCGGGTAGATCGGGTAGCAGGCGGCCGGCGTGAGCACCACGCGCGTGGCCTTCTGCTGGCCGAGCCAGGCGTCGTCGCGGTCGTCGTCGCGCTCGGCCATGGCGTCGTCGAGCGCGCGCAACAGGCGCCGGTGGCCCATGTCGTCGCCGCAGAACGAGTGGATCGTGCCGGCCAGCTGCGGGAAGTTCTTCAGGTACTCGCTGTCCTCGAAGTCCGTGCGCCGCATGGCGGGCGGAAAGCGCAGCAACTCGGGCTGCTGGTCCGCGCCGAGGTGCGAGATCGCCACGTTCAGGCGGTCGACGATGTCCTCGAAGACCGCGCTGCGCCCGTACAGCCCGTTTTCGCCGGTGTCGATCAGGATGCCCTTTTCGAGCAGGCGCTCGCGCAGGGTCGGGTCGGCTTCGAGTTCGGCGGCCGTTTCATGGGCGGCGGCTTCCTGCGCCGCGGCGGACGTTTCGGTGATCGTGCTCATCTCAGACTCCCCCAGGAGCGGCCGGACGCTGGGCCAGCAGCAGGCTCGCGGTGTTCTGCGCAATGCGGTCGTTGTTGATCATCAGCGGCGCGGAGTAGAGGTCGCGCAGGTGGCGGCCCACGCTGTAGTCCGTGCCGTTCTTGTAGCCCGCCATGCCGACGATCATCAGCACTTCCTGGACCACCTGGAGCGCCGTCGACGAGATGCTCGTCTTGAGCGTGTTCATGTCCGAGGCGAAGCCGAGCAGCGCCGAGAGCGGCAGATCCGCCTGGTTTGCGCCGTGCTTTGCGTTGTGCGCGGTGCGCGCGGCGTCGAGGGCGACGGCGAGGCGCGCCTGCATCATCTGCAGCAGGCCCGTGGCTTGAGCGAGGCGCATGCCGGCCGGCGGCACGGAGCCTGGTTTGGCGCGCGCCTGGGCACGGAAGAACGCCTTCGCGCGGTTCACGGCGTCGCTGGCCACCCCGGTCCACACGGCCGACCACAGCGTGTGCGACACCGGCAGCATGGTCTGGTCGGCGATCTCGCTGAACGGCGTGGGCAGGATCTGCGTGGCGTCGCCGTTCGCGATGAGGCGAAAGCCTTCGCTACAGGTGCCGCGCATGCCCATCGAATCCCACATGCCGCGTTTTTCCAGCGTGGTCTGCTCGCGCAGGGTGACGATCATGACCTGGTCGGAAGCGGCCGCTTCCGCGTTGCGGCGCGCCGTCACGAGAATGGCGTCGGCCTGTGCGCCGTAGGAGATCGTCGGTGCGAGCTTCTCGATGCGAAAGCGCTCGCCTTCGACTTCGACCGCGCACGCGCTCGTGCGCATGGCGCCGCCGATGGTTTCCTCGGACGTAGCCGAGGCGAACAGCAGTTGCTCCGAGACGAGGCGCTCGAGCAGCGCCTCATGCCACGGCGTGCCGCTGCCGTGCTCCTCGATGCTGGCCACCTGGATCTGGTGCATTGCGTAGACCATCGCGGTCGAGGCGCAGCCGTGCGCGAGCGTTTCGCAGATCGTCGCGACGTCGGCGAGCGAGAGGCCCGCGCCGCCAAAGCGCTGCGGCACCATGGCCGAGAGCAGGCGCTCGCGGCGCAGGACGTCGAAGGCTTCGGTCGGGAAGCGTGCTTCGCGGTCCACCGAATCGGCGTGCTGCGCGGCGACCTCCATGGCGCGCTGCGCGGCGGCGCGCCAGCTCGCGGCCGGCTCGATCGCGGCGAGCGGGGCGCCTTGCGTCTCGCCGGCGGCGAGCGCGGCGTCTTGCATCAAGGGCGCGTTCATACGGCCGCCTTTGCCTGCTGAAGCTCGGTCACGGCCGCGGCAAGCGAATCGATGCTGGAAAAGAGCCGGCGCGTGAGCATCCGGTCGGGAATCTCGATGCCGAATTCGTCTTCGATCGCGAGCATCAGGTGCACGGTCGCGAGCGACGAGAGCCCGGCGGCGTAGAGATCGGCGTCGTCCGCCAGGGTGTCGGGCGGCACGTCAAGCCGGGCGGACTCGGACAGGATGCGGCGCAGTGCTGTTTTCATGAAATTGCCCCCTTCTCAGGAAAGGTCGCGTAGACGCTTCGGGTTGGTTCTTCACGGGTCGGCTCCCGGTCTGCCGTTGCGCGGCGCTGCGGCAGCGCTGCATTCGCGCGGGCAGCCGGGCGTGCCGGTTGTTCGTATTAAACGGATCGCGATGCAGCATCGTCGGTACGCTTCCGCACGGAGATCGACGGGTCGCGAGGCGTAACGTGTGGTTATGGCGACACCGCGTGTCGCGACGGAACAAAAGCTTGAGGAGGATCAATGAACTGGAAAACGCTCGAATTCGAGCAGTTCACGGCACGCGAGCTGTATCTGATCATGCGCGCGCGCAGTGCGGTGTTCGTGGTCGAACAGTCCCACGTGTGTCTCGACGCCGACGGCCATGACGACGGCGCGCTTCACGTGTTCGCCGTGGAGGACATGGGCAGGCCCATGCCCGTGGTCGCCTATGCACGCATCCAGCCCGGCGACGCCGAGGACCCCGAAATCACGATCGACAAGGTGCTCACGAGCCCCGCGCGGCGCGGCGACGGCACCGCCGAGATGCTGATCGAGCGTGCGCTCGCGGCGATTGCCGAGCGCTGGCCGGGGCGCGCCGTGCGCGTGAGCGCCCCGGTGAGCCTGCGCGGCTTTTACGAGCAGTTCGGCTTTCGCAAGACGGAAGGGCCGTTTCTGGAGCATGGCGTGCCGTTCATCGGCCTCGTGCGGCAGATGATGCGTGGCGAGCAAGGCATGTTCGCCGCGCGCCGGCGCGAGCGCGGCGCGCTTGCCGCCGCGAGCACGTTCGAGCTGCTCTGAGGGCGCGCGATGAGCGAGGCCACCGCCATGCCCGGCTCCTTGCCTGGCTCGTTACCGGGCTCCCCGGCTGGCGCATTGCCCGGTCCGGGCCCCGCACGCGGGCCGGTGCGCGCTTCGGCACGCGCGCCGGCCCGCGCCCGCTCGCGCTCGATGTCGAGCTACCTGGTCGGCCCTTTCGCGACGCCGTTCGCCGTGTTTGCAATCACGTTGGTCCTGATCCTCGCGCGCCAGGGGCGGCTGCTCGAGCTGGTCTTCATGCCGATGGGGGTTGCAGTCGCGTACTGGCTGTACCGGCGCTATCCGGCTCACTATCTCTCGTTCGTGTGCTGGCTGTTCTTCCTCACGCCGGAAGTGCGACGTTTCGCTGACTACTACAAGGGCGCGTTCAACCAGACCAGCATCATCATGACGACACCGCTAATCGCGGCAAGCCTGAGCGGCATTACGATGTTGCTCAATTACCGGCAGCTCGGCCAACGCCGCGCCGCGCCGCTGATCATGATGCTGATCGCCATCATGTACGGCTACGTGATGGGCGTGGTCCAGTTTGGCATCCTGCCCGCGACTTTCACCGTGATTGGCTGGCTGCAGCCGCTCTTCATTGCCTGGTACGTCATGCTGAACTGGCGGCTTTATCCGCTATTTCGGCGGGTGCTGTTCAGGACTTTCATCTACGGCACGATCCTGATGGGCTTTTACGGCATCTATCAATACGTGGCGCCGCCGCCGTGGACCGTGTTCTGGCTGATGCAGTCCGGTATGGGTACGTCGTCGGGCACCCCTGTGCCGTTCGGTATGCGCATTTGCAGCACGATGAACTCCACGGGCCCGTTCGCGATGACGATGTTGGTCGGCCTCCTCATGTCGCTCGCCTCGCGCAGCAAGATGAAAATCGTCGCCGGCGTCGCTGGCGTGCCGGCGCTCTTGTTCACGGCGGTGCGCACTTCCTGGGGCGCGCTGGTCATCGGCCTCATTTATCCGCTCGCCATGCTCGATGTGCGAAGCCGTCTGCGGCTGCTGATGGCCGTTTTCCTGTTCGCGGGCCTGGGCACGCCCATGCTCATGATCGATCAGATCAGCGCACCGCTCGTGAGGCGCATGTCCACGATCGGCAACCTGAGCGATGACAACAGCTTCCAGGCCCGTCAGGGCTTCTACACCAATTTTTCGTCGATCGCCGAAGAGAGCTTTGCCGGACACGGCATGGGGTCGACGGGCCTCGCCTCCAAGCTCGCCGACCCCCACGCACAAATCATCGCGTCACTCGACAGCGGCGTGGTCGATGTGCTGTGGGTGCTCGGCTGGCCCGGCGGGCTGCTCTACGTGGCCGGGCTCTTCATGCTGCTCTGGCGAGCCTTTACCGCGAGCCTCGCGCGGCCGGGAGACCGCTTCGCGATCAGCGGCGTGGGCGCGGCGATCGCAATACTGGCGATCATGGTCATGATCGATACGATGCAGGGCTCTACCGGGATTTACTTCATGTTCGGCGTGCTGATGCCCGTGATCGGGGTGCGCTACGCGCGTGACCAGCAGCGGCGCGCCGCGGCAATCGGCGGCGTGCACAAGCGGGGGCTCGCATGAAGGCCGCAAACGCACAAAAAGCACTGCGGGTGCTGATCGTCACGCACGTCGTGAGGGACAACGACGGGCAGGGGCGCGTGAACTACGAGATCGCGCGCGCGCTGCTGGCCGCGGGTCATCACGTCACGATCGTGTCGTCGATGGTGGCGCCGGAGCTGCTCGCGCATCCTTCGGTGCGCCACGTGCCGATCCGCGAAAGCCGCCTGCCGAGCCGCCTGCTCCAATACCAGATGTTCGCGATCAAGAGCGGCGCGTGGATCCGGGCCCACCGCCGGGAGTTCGACATCGTGCATGTCAACGGCTTCATCACGTGGACGCGCGCGGACGTCAACGCCGTGCATTTCGTGCACGACGGCTGGTATCGCTGCGGCTTCTATCCGTTCCGGCTCGCTAGCGGCTGGTATGGCGCGTACCAGGTCATCTATACGCGCCTGAACGCCTGGTGCGAGCGCTGGGCGTTTCGCCGCGCGCGCGTCGTCGTGCCGGTGTCGTACAAGGTGGGCGAAGAGGTGCGCGCGCTCGGCATCGAGGCGGCCAGCCTGCGCGTGATCCACAACGGCGTCGATGCCCGGCAGTTCTCGCCGGGCGCCAGCGAGCGGGATCGCTTCGGACTTCCAGGCGAACCGTTCATGCTGCTGTTTGCGGGCGACCTGCGCGTGTCGCGCAAGAATCTCGACGCCGTGCTGCGCGCGCTGGTGTCGACGCCCGCGCACGTGCATCTCGCCGTGGCGGGAATCCTGCGCAACAGTCCCTATCCCGCGCTCGCGCGCGAGCTGGGCGTGGACGACCGTGTGCATTTCCTCGATCTCGTGAAGGACATGCCCGCGCTGATGCGCTCGGTCGACGCCTTCGTGTTTCCTTCGCGCTACGAAGCGATGAGCCTCGTCATGCTGGAGGCGCTGGCAGCGGGGCTGCCCGTCATCACGGTGGCGACGGCCGGCGGCTCCGAGGTGATCGACGGACGCTGCGGCGTGGTGCTCGAAAGCCCGGAAGATGTCGAGGGCCTCGCGCGAGCAATCGAACGTGTCGCGCACGACAGGGAGTACGCGCGCGAAATGGGCCGCGCCGCGCGCGAACTCGCCAGAACGCTGACGTGGCAGGCCATGGCCGAACGCTATCTCGCGCTGTACGAGGAGATCGCGCGCAGCGGCGAAGCGAAGCGGGCGCAGGTCCCTGAACCTGCGATGTCGGCGCGATCATGAGCGAGCGCATCGACTCGCTGCAGATCGGCATGCACTGGTTTCGGGAGCGCCCAGGCGGACTCGACCGGATGTTCATGGCCTTGATCGAATCCCTGCCGGCGCAGGGCGTGGACGTGCGCGGCCTCGTGGCCGGCACGGAGAACGTGCAGACGGAAACCAACGGCGTGGTCCAGGTGTTCGCCGGCGAGCGCGACGGTCTGGGCGCGCGGCTGCGCGGCGCGCGCCGGCACTCGATCCGCCTCAAGCGCGCACGCGCGCCCGACGTCGTGGCCAGCCATTTCGCGCTCTACGCCGCGCCCACGCTCGGCGTGTTCGCGCGCGTGCCGCGCGTCGTGCACTTTCACGGGCCGTGGGCGGCCGAATCGTCGGCGTCCGGCCGCGGCAAGCTCTCGCATGCCGTGCGGCACGCGATCGAGCG
>DATBXG010000211.1:0-2966 GCA_036514415.1 Paraburkholderia sp. | reverse complement strand
GCTCGTGATCGTGCTGATGGTCGTGGGGCTCGTGCTTGCCCTCAAGCTGCGCGCGCGCGAGCGCGCTGGAGCGGCCTGAAGCCGCGCAGCGCGGGGGCGAGGCACGCAACATGCGCACTGGTTCGTTAGTGCGCCGCGCGTCGCCGCATTCGAAAGGCGTCCGTAATACTCCGATAACTCGCGCATCGAGTGCCGCGTGCATCGCACCGCTGCGGGCGTCCTCCTCTGGCGGGCGTTCGCGGCGCGGCACGCGCTTCACGCGCAGCCCGGCGGCCCGCACGCGCGCCGCCTTGTTTGACGTCCTCACCTATACTCGATTTCAGGCCCGAGGCCGCAGCATCATGCCATTGGCATGACGACGAGAACGACACCCCATTGCGAGCCTTCGTCGCCCATACGATAGCTCTGCATGGGACCAGAGGAAGCGCTAAAGCGCTAACTCTGGTCAACAAGGAGACGAGCATGGAAGGTTATTTCACGATCGGCGATTTCGTGATGATCATCCCGATGGCCCTCGCTGGCGCGCTCTTTCTTGGCGCGGTGCCGTGCGCGACGGAATTCAGACACAACACGCTGCGCGTGATCGGCGCGCTGATCGGCGTGCTCGCCGCGGTGGCGCTCGTCGAGACGCTGCCTGCGTTGATGTAGCGGACGTTTTTCGCACGTTCCCGTGGTATGCGCGCTGCGGCTAGCGATCCGCCGGCGCGAAGCGGTGCCCTCGCGTTTCAGGACACCGCAATGAGCGAGCGAGGCATCGCGTGTGCCGGCACGCCCGCGCGCCGGCAAGCGTCACGCGCTCACCCAGGCTCTCACCCGGCCTCGACACCGGGCTGCAATCCCCTGAACTGACTCACGGCGGCGGCGAGATAGCCCGTTCGCGGCGCCGCGCCTGCCGCTTCGTCCGCGCGCGCGAGCGCGGGGAGCGCGGTCCACGGCAGCGTCGGATGCAGATGATGCTGGCGGTGCAGGTGGTGATTCATCAGCAGCACGCCCAGCGCGCGGGGCACGCGAAAATCCCGTGCGCGGCCCGGTTCGTCGAGCGCAACGCCGTAATGCGGCAGGTTGTCGGCCACCGACAGCCACAGTCCGCGCAGGTAGATCGCCGCGAGCAGCACCGGCCAGGCCTTGCCGTACAGCGCGAACGCCGCCGCGTAAAGGGCGAGCGAGGCGAGCCAGTCGCGCCGCGCGCGGCGCCGCCGCACCGGATCGGCGGCGTGGTTCGCGAAGAGCCGCTGCACCAGCACGCCCTCGTGGCCGTGCGCGCCCACGCCGCGCGCAATGATGGCCCGCGCGACTCGCACCGGCAGAAACGCCACGAGTGGCAACAGCAATTCGGCCAGATACAGGCCGCCCATCAACCGCGCGTAATACGCCGCGCGCCGGCGCCAGCGCGGGCCGGGGGCGTCGTGCACATCGGGCCGGTCGAACGGCTCGCGAGTGAAGCGGTGATGCATCAGGTGTCCGAAACGCACGGCGTCGAACGGCATCGCAAGGCCGATGGCGAGCGTGCGGGCGAGCCACTCGTTCACGCGCCGGTCGCTCGCCAGCTGCCCGTGTATGCCTTCGTGGATGAGGCCCCAGTGGATCGGCGTGGCGAGCACGACGGGCGCGAGCGTCGCCAGCAGCGCGAGCGTCGGGCCACCCGTCGCGTTGAGCAGAAGCGGCAATCCGAACAGCTCATAGCAGAGCGCCGTGAGCACGAAGGCGATCAGCACGGCATTTGCGCGGGCGGCCGTTTCCGGCCGCGGCGGCCGCGGCGGACGTGGCGCGCGTCGGGCGCGCATGTCGCCGGGGGTGGACAGGGAAAGCGCTTCACGTTCGGCGCTCATGGACTCCATGGAAATTCCTCGCAGCAAAGGCAGCCGCGACGTTAGCAGGGCCACATGACAAAGCGAAGAACGGCGCACCGTGTCATCCAGGCAAAAAAAAACCGCCTCGCAAGGAGGCGGTTTCATCGCTCGATTGGGTCGTGCGCCTGGTTCGTGAAGCGCCCCGCTCAGATGCCCTGATCCGTGGACGGCTTCTCCCACAGGTTCACGCCGCCTTCGGTCGCATAGCGGTCGATCTCCGCGAGCTCTTCCTTCGAGAACTCGAGGTTCTTCAGCGCGGCGACGTTCTCGCGCACCTGCTCCGCACGGCTCGCGCCGATCAGCGCAGAGGTCACGCGGCCGCCGCGCAGCGTCCAGGCGATCGCCATCTGCGCGAGGCTCTGGCCGCGGCGCAGCGCGAGGTCGTTGAGCTTGCGCACATGCTCGATGTTCTGCGTGCTCAGGTGCTCGCTCTTGAGCGAGCCGCCGCCCGGACGGTTCACGCGCGCGTCTTCGGGCACGCCGTTCAGGTACTTGTTCGTGAGAAGGCCCTGCGCGAGCGGCGTGAACGCAATGCTGCCCGTGCCGAGGTCGTCGAGCGTGTCGAGCAGTTCCTGCTCGACCCAGCGATTGAGCATGTTGTACGACGGCTGGTGAATCAGCAGCGGCACCTTGTGTTCGGCGAGCAGCCTGGCCATTTCACGCGTCTTCGCGGGCGAATAAGACGAGATGCCGACATAGAGCGCCTTGCCCTGCTGCACGGCCGTGGCCAGCGCGCCCGCCGTTTCTTCGAGCGGCGTTTCCACGTCGAAGCGGTGCGAATAGAAGATGTCGACGTAGTCGAGGCCCATGCGCTGCAGGCTCTGGTCGAGGCTCGCGAGCACATACTTGCGCGAGCCGCCGCCCTGGCCGTACGGGCCCGGCCACATGTCCCAGCCCGCCTTCGACGAGATCAGCAATTCGTCGCGATACGGACGGAAATCGTCCTTGAAAATGCGGCCGAAGTTCGTTTCGGCGCTGCCGTACGGCGGCCCGTAGTTGTTCGCGAGGTCGAAGTGCGTGATGCCCAGATCGAACGCGGTGCGCAGGATATCGCGCTGGGTCGAGATCGGCGTGGTGTCGCCGAAGTTGTGCCACAGACCGAGCGACAGCGCGGGC
>DATBXG010000210.1:0-3294 GCA_036514415.1 Paraburkholderia sp. | reverse complement strand
AGTGAGTTCGAACATGCCGATCGTGCGCACGAGCACGAGCAGCCCCGCCGCCAGCATCCCGGGCACGAGAAGCGGCAGCAATACATAACGGAAATAGCGCAGCGTGTTCGCGCCGAAAATGCGCGCGGCCGACTCGAGGTTCGGATCGATCTGCTCGATGAACGGCGTCATCACGAGGATCACGAACGGCAGCGCGGGCACCAGGTTTGCGAGGATCACGCCGGGCAGCGTGCCGGCGAGACCGACCTGATACATCGCGGTGGCCATCGGAATGCCGTACGTGACGGGCGGCACCATGAGCGGCAGCAGAAACACGAGCATGGCGAAACGCTTGCCCGGGAACTGCGCGCGCGCCAACGCGTAAGCGGCGGGCACGCCGAGCGCGATGGAGAGCAGCACGACCGAGCCCACTACTTCGAACGTCACCCACAGCACGCTCGAAAGCTGGAAGTCGCGCCACGCCTGCGCATACCAGTGCAGCGTGAAGCCTTGCGGCAGCGGCGTGCCGAACCAGCGCGTGGCGATGGAGTTCACGCCCACGGTTGCGATCAGCAGCAGCACGTTGAGCAGGAAGAACGCCATGCCGCCCCAGACGAACACTTTCCACAGCACGTCGGGCAGGCGCGAGGCCGCCTTCGTCTGCGGCGCCTGGGCCGCGGGACGCTCTTCGCGCGCGGGCGCGCCAGCAGGAAGGCCGGCCGCGTTGCGTTGATGTGCGGTCATCAGCCTTTCCCTCCGCTCACCGGGCCCGAGTAGAAGAAGCGCTTCGCGCTCAGCATTGCGGCCACCACCACCAGTTGCACGAAGCCCATCACGATCGCGATGGTCGAGGCGAGCGAGTAGTCGTAGCTCTCGAACGCGGCTTCCGCCGCCGCGATGGAAATCACGCGCGTGGGACCGGCGGGCGCGCCGAGCAGCACGGCCGACGGGAACACCGAATACGCCTGCACGAACGACAGGCACGCGGCCATCGTGAGGCCGGGCGCGAGCAGCGGCAGGTAGATCTGCCGGAACTGCTGCCACGGGCCCGCGCCGAGTGTGGCCGCTGCGCGCGCGAGCGTCGGGTCGATGCCGGTGACGTACGAGAGCGTGAGCAGGAACGCGAACGGGAAGCCCGAGACGATCAGCGAAATCAGCACGCCCCAATAGTTGTGCGTGAGGCGAATCTCTTCGTTCGTGTACAGATGCAGCGCGTGCAGCGCCTGCGGGAACCAGCCGTTCGGGCCGAAGTAGCTCAGCATGCCGTCGGCGATCAGCACCGTGCCGAGCGTGACGGGAATCACGAGCAGCGTGGTCACGAGCTTCTGGTACGGCGACTTGCGGCGCAGCGCGAAGGCCACCGGCAGCGAGAGCCCGACGTTGATGATGGTCGCGGGCACCGCCAGCTTGAGTGTGACGAACACCGTGGGCCACAGCGACAGATCGTGGATGAACTGCAGGTAATTGGCGAACATGCCGCCGCCGTTCATCGGCTTGAACGACAGCACGAGACCGTAGGCGAACGGATAGAGGAACAGCGCGATGATGAAGCCGAGCGCGGGCGTGACGAGCCAGGCGCGCGAATCGCGCGGCGCCCGGGTCAGCGAGGTGGCGAGCGTGCTCATGACGCGCGCTCCGCATAGGCCAGCACGTGCGAAGGCGCGACGCGCAGCGTGGCGCGCTCGCCCGCTTCGAATTCGCCTTCCACGCGCGCCCACAGCTTGCCGAACGGCGCATTGGCCAGCAGCAGCGAATCGCGGCCGCCGTATTCGACCATTTCCACTTCGACGTCGAAGGCGTTCGCATCTCCCGCGCTGGCGCGCTCGAAATCTTCGGGGCGCATCGCCACCGAAATCTCGTTGCCGCCGTTGAGTTCGCCCATCGGCACGCCGGTCAGCGTGATGCCCGACGAAGACATCGCGATGTGGTCGCCGCGTTCGCCCGTAATCGCGAACGGCAGCACATTGCGAAAGCCCATGAAGCGCGCGACATGCAGATTCGACGGACGGCTATAGACTTCCTTCGGGCTCGCCACCTGCTGCACGACGCCCTCTTTCATCACGACGATGCGGTCGGCCATGGAGAGCGCTTCGTCCTGATCGTGCGTCACGTAGATCGTGGCGCGTTCGAGCTGCCCGTGAATGCGACGGATTTCCGCGCGCATTTCAATACGCAGCTTGGTGTCGAGGTTCGAGAGCGGCTCGTCCATCAGCACGAGCGGCGGCTCGATGACGATGGCGCGGGCGATCGCCACGCGCTGCTGCTGGCCGCCCGACAGCTGGCCCGGCAACTTGTTTTCGTGGCCCACGAGCTGCACCAGCTGCAGCGCCTCACGCGCGCGGCGCCTGGCCTCGTCGCGCGGCACGCCCTGCATCTTCAGGCCGAAGCCCACGTTTTCCAGCACCGTCATGTGCGGGAACAACGCGTAATTCTGAAACACCATGCCAAAGCCGCGCTTCTCGGGCGGCAGCACATCGATACGCAGGTCGTCCAGCCAGATGCTGCCGCTCGTGAGCGGTTGCAGACCTGCAATGCAGTTGAGCGCCGTGGATTTCCCGCAGCCCGAGGGCCCGAGCAGCGCAATGAATTCGCCGCGGCGAATTTCGAGATCGAGACCGCGCAGCGCCGCGAGCTGCACACCCTCTGCGTTCGCGAAACTGCGGCACACCGAGTCGAGGCGCAGACGATCGAAAGAATGCTTCATGACACGTTCCTGACCAACAAGATCAACTACATGAACATGGATCGCGGACGGCGCTCAAACTGCACCACACGAGCCCCGTCCGTCCATCGCTGATTCTTCCTCTGCTTACTGCGACTTCTGCGAGCCGACTTCGCGGTCCCATTTCTGGAACGCCGCGACCATCGCCTGTGCCGAAAGCGGCTGGACATGCGGATTCGCGGCGAGCCACTTCGCGTACTCGGGGCGGCCGTACTTCGCGATCACGTCCTGGCTTTGCTGCGGCGCCATCTGGAGCGTCACGTCCTTCACGGCGGGGCCGGGATAGAAGTAGCCGTCGTCATACGTCATGGCCTGCTGCTGCGGCTCGAGCATGAAGTTCATGAGCTTGAGCAGCACCGCGAGCTTCTCTTTCGAAACGCCCTTCGGCACGACCATGAAGTGGGCGTCGTTCACCCATGTCATGTTGTTGAACGCCTGGACCTTGAAGTCGGCGGGCACGATGCCGAGCGCACGCGGGTTGATGTCCCAGCCCGTCACGGTCACAGTCATGTCACGCGTGCCTTCGCCCAGTTCCTTCATCACGGCCGAGGTGCCGCCCGGGTAGTACGGCACACAGGTGTTCAGTTCCTTCA
>DATBXG010000209.1:0-5594 GCA_036514415.1 Paraburkholderia sp. | reverse complement strand
CGCGGCGCGCACCAATCATGTCCGGTTCGAGCGGAATCTCGTCGGCGAGCGGATGGCCCACGTACGAAGCCGCCACCCCGGCCTTCTCGAGGAGCCCCGTTTCGAACGGAAACACGCACAGCATGTGATCCACGGCCTTCTGGATCTTCTTGATACGACCGCCCCGCCACGCCCAGATCGACGGGCAGACGAAGTGGATCGCCGGAATGCCCGCATCGCGCAGGGCGTGCTCGAGACCGAAATTGAAGTCCGGCGCGTCCACGCCGATAAAGGCGTCGGGCGGGTCGGCCAGCAGTTGATGCTTGAGCTCGTTGCGGATGCGCAGAATTTCGGGAATGTGCCTGAGCGCCTCGACATACCCGCGCACCGAAAGCTTTTCCATCGGCCAGTGCGCGTCGAAGCCGGCGGCCGTCATGCGCGGGCCGCCGATTCCATAGTACTGCGTAGTGTCGGGCAAGCGGGCCTTGAGACCCGCGAGCAGCGAGGCCGCGAGCAGGTCGCCGGACGGTTCGCCGGCGACCATCGCGAGGCGCAGCGGACGCGTTTGCAGCGCCATCGGTCAGCGAATGATGCCGCGTTGCGACTGCTCGACGAAGTCGAGCAGCGCCTTCACGTGCGTGTCGCCTTCGCCGCCCGCCTGCGCGAGCTCGGCGAGCTGGACCTTCGCCTCTTCCAGCGAGAGGCCGTTCTTGTAGAGCGTGCGATACGCCGAGCGCAGCGCCGAAATCGCGTCGGCCGTGAAGCCGCGGCGGCGCAGGCCTTCCACGTTGATGCCGTGCGGCACCGCCTTGTTGCCGGCCGCGATCACGAACGGCGGCACGTCCTGCACGAGCGCCGAGGCGCCGCCCACCATCGAGTGCGCGCCGATGCGCACGAACTGGTGCACGCCGGTCATGCCGCCAACGATCGCGTAGTCGTCCACGATCACGTGGCCGGCAAGCTGCGCATTGCTCGACATGATGATGTTGCTGCCCAGACGGCAGTCGTGGCCCACATGCACATAGGCCATGATCCAGCAATCGTCGCCGATGGTCGTGACGCCGGTGTCCTGCACCGTGCCCGTATGCAGCGTCGTGAACTCGCGGATCATGTTCCGGTTGCCGATCACGAGCTTCGTGGGCTCGCCCTTGTACTTCATGTCCTGCGGACGGCCGCCGATCGACGCGTAGTGGCCGATCGAATTGTCTTCGCCAATCGTCGTGTGGCCTTCCAGCACGCTATGTGAACCGACGGTCGTGCGCGCGCCGATGGTGACGTTCGCACCGATGACCGCGAACGGCCCGATTTCGACCGATTCGTCGATCTGCGCGCCCGGTTCGACGACCGCAGTGGAGTGGATCCTGCTCATTCGTCCTCGCTTTCCGATTCTGTTTTCTTGCCGGGTCGCCCCGAGGTCAGGGCGCGCTGCGGCATGCGGCGGCGCGTCTTATTGCGCCGCGTCCATTTTCTTGACGGTGCACATGAGTTCCGCCTCGCAGGCCACGGAGCCTTCCACTTCGGCCACCGCCTTGAACTTCCAGATGCCGCGCATGTAGCGCTCGAACGTCACGTTGAGGATGAGCTGATCGCCCGGCTCGACCACGCGCTTGAAGCGCGCGCCGTCGATGCCCACGAAGTAGTACAGCGTATTCTCGAAGTCCTGCTCTTCTTCCGAGAACGTGAGCAGCGCGGCGGTCTGCGCCAGCGCCTCGAGAATCATGACGCCGGGCATGACCGGACGCTGCGGGAAGTGGCCCGTGAAAAAGGGTTCGTTGACCGTCACGTTCTTCAACGCCTTGATGCTCTTGTGCGGCTCGAGCTCGAGAACCCGGTCCACCATCAGGAACGGGTAGCGGTGCGGCAGCAGCGTGAGAATCTTGTGGATGTCGAAGTTGAGTTTTTCGATGTTCATGGTGGTTCTGCTCACGCAGGAATTGCGCGTGTGACTTTCGATTTCGATATTCGAGGCGCCCGGCGCGCCCCGATCGGCCCACATGGGCCAGCCCATATCGTCCAAACAGGCCCGCGCTGACGCGAAGTATGCGCCACGCCCGGTCTCCCGTGCATGAGGAATGCCCCAGGCGGGGAGCCCCAGACGGGCAGTCCCAGGCGGGCAGCCCCGGGCCAGTTGCCTCAGGCCGTTCGCCCCGGGCAGTTGGCCCGTTACGCAAAGCGGCGCGCAAAAACTGACGCCGCGCATCTGCGGCCGCCTTTGCGCGCCGGTCCGGCGGCGTGCCGCTTGCGCGATACGCCGCCCGTTGCCCCGAATTGCTTTCTTATTCGCTGCCCTGCGGCTTCTGGGCGACGGCCGCCTCGAGCGCCTTGATGCGCTCGCGCAGCTTGTCGATGTTCCGCAGGATCGCGGCGCTCTTGTTCCAGTCGGCATGATCGACTGCCGGGAATGCGCTCGTGTAGATGCCCGCCTTCGGCAGCGACTTCGAGACGCCCGACTTCGCCGTGACGATCACGTAGTCGCCCAGCGTGACATGCCCCGCAATGCCGACCGCGCCGCCAATCATGCAATGGCGCCCGATCGTCGTGCTGCCCGCAATGCCGGCGCAGCCCGCGATGACCGTATACGCGCCGATCTTGCAGTTGTGGCCGATCTGCACGAGGTTATCGATCTTCACGCACGTTTCGATGATCGTGTCGGCCATCGCGCCGCGGTCGATCGTGGTGTTCGCGCCGATCTCGACGTCCGGCCCGATGGACACGCCGCCCACCTGCGGAATCTTGACCCAGCTGCCCGTGCGCGCCTCGCCCTCGCCCGTGAAATCGGGGGCAAACCCGAAGCCGTCCGAGCCGATCACGGCGCCGGCGTGCACGATGGCGCGCGCGCCAAGCTTGCAGCCGTGGTAGACCGTGACGCCCGGATACAGGTGCGAACCCTCGCCCACGTGGGTGCCGCGGCCGATGAATACGTTTGCGTCGAGCCGGACGTTTTCGCCGATCACGGCGCCGGCCTCCACCGTGACGTTCGGGCCGATCACTGCGCTCGCGGCAACCTGCGCCTTCGCGTCGACGTGGGCACTGGCGTGCACGCCCGGCTGCGCCTTCGGCGCGGCAAGGTCGATGAACGCCTGCGCGACACGCGCGAAGTAAGCATACGGATTCGGTGTGACGATGAAGTTGCGACCCGCGCGCGACGCGAGCTTTTCGAGGTCGCCCGGGCTGATGAGCACCGCGCCGGCGCGGGTCGTCTCGACCTGTGCGAGATACTTCGGATTGGCGAGGAACGCGAGCTGTTGCGGACCAGCCTGGTCGAGGGGCGCGAGCGAAACGACGCGTTGCGTCGCATCGCCCACCACCTCGCCGCCGAACTGCCCGACGATGTCCTCAAGCGTAAATGCCATGCGCGTGCTGCTCCTGCCTTGGTTGCTTTGTTGCCTTAGTTGCTGCTACTGCTGCTGGCGCTGTTCGCGGCAAGCGCCTTCAGCACCTGGTCGGTGATGTCGATGCGCGGGCTCACATACACCGCTTCCTGGACGATCAGGTCGTAATGCTGCTGCTCGGCGATCTGCTTGATCACCTTGTTCGCGCGGTCGAGCACCGCCGCGAGCTCCTCGTTGCGGCGCTGGTTCAGATCTTCGCGAAATTCACGCTGCTTGCGCTGGAAGTCGCTGTCGAGTGCGGAAAGGTCGCGTTGCTTCTGCGCGCGATCGGTCGGCGACATCGACGCGGCATTCCTGTCGAGCGAGTCGGACATCGCCTTCAGGCGCTGCGCCATGTCCTGCAGATCCTTGTCGCGCTTGGCGAACTCGGCTTCGAGCTTGGTCTGCGCGGCCTTCGCCGGAGCGGACTCGCGCAGGATGCGATCGGAGTTCACCGCCGCGATCCTCGCTTCCTGTGCCTGCGTCACGCCCGTGGCGGTAGCGAAGAGCGCCAGCGAAACGGTAATCGCCCCGATCGTCCGTCTGGAAAACATACCCGTTAGCAAAGTCATCCTCTCGTTTCCTGGATTCCGGCGCCGCGCTTCGCGGCGCCGGGCTGAACATAGGTCAGAACGCCGTCCCGATCTGGAACTGGAACTTCTGGTACTGGTCGCCCGTATGCTTGACGAGCGGGAAGCCCAGGCTCAGCTTGAGCGGGCCGATCGGCGAGATCCATGCGAGGCCGAAGCCGTAGCTGTAACGCAGGCCATTGGCGCCAATGCTGTTGCCTTCCGTGCCCCAGACGTTACCACCATCGACAAAGGTAAATACGCGCAGCGTCCGGTCATAGCCCGTGCCCGGCAGCGGGAAGGTCACCTCGATGTTGCCGACCAGCATCTTCGAACCGCCGATCGGGTCGTTCGTCGTCTTGTCACGCGGCCCCAGCGAGCTCGGCTCATAGCCGCGCACCGAGCCGATACCACCGGCATAGTAGTTCTTGAAGATCGGGTACGGCTTGCCGCCGAGGCCGTTACCGTAGCCGCCCTGGAAATTCATGCCCAGCACGAAGCCGCGCGCGAACGAGTAGTAGTACTGCGCCTGGATGTCGGCCTTGTAGTACTGCGTGCCGCCGACCGGCGTGCCGTACTCGGCGTTCGCCTGCGTGAAGTAGCCCTTGCTCGGCACGAGTGCGCTGTCTCGCGCGTCGCGCGACCAGCCGACCGTGAGCGGCACGCTGTTCGACACACGGCCGAACTCGTTCACGTAGTCCTTGTAGCTCTGCGGCGTGTTCGCATCGGTATCGAGCGTGTTCTGCTCGAAGCCCGCGCCAAAGTAGACCGTGTCGACTTCCGAGAACGGGATGCCGAACTTGAGGTCGCCGCCCATCGTGACGATGCGGAAGCTCGAATCGGTCGAGTAGTACAGCGGCTGGTACGTGCGGTAGTAGACGTCGGTAATGCGCTTGATGCCGTCCACCGTGAAGTACGGGTCGACCTGCGTGACGGCCAGCGTGCGGTACGTCTTCGCGGTGTTCACGTTCAGCGACAGCGACGTGCCCGAACCGAACACGTTGTCCTGCGACACGCCCGCCGACAGCACCACCTTGTCCGTGGACGAGAAGCCCGCGCCCAGCGTGATCGCGCCGGTCGGCTTTTCGGCAACCTTCACGTTCACGTCCACCTGGTCGGCCGTGCCTTCCACGGGCAGCGTGGTCACGTCGACGTCCGTGAAGTAGCCAAGACGGTTGATACGGTCCTTCGAGAGAGCGAGACGGTTCGAATCGAACCACGAGCTTTCGAGCTGGCGCATTTCGCGGCGCACGACTTCGTCGCGCGTGCGCGTGTTGCCGACCACGTTGATGCGGCGCACGTACACGCGGCGGCTCGGATCGACCTGCAGCGTGAGGTCGACCTTGTGATGTTCCTGGTCGATCTGCGGCAACGCATTGACCGTCGCGAACGCATAACCATACTCGCCGAGCTTGTCGACGATGGCCTTGGTCGTGGCCTGCAGCTTTTCCGCCGAGAAGCGGTCGCCCGGCTTGATCTTGATCAGCTTGTTCAGTTCGGCTTCGCGGTCGAGCAGGTTGCCCGCCAGATGCACGCCCGACACCTTGTACGGCTCACCTTCGTGAATGCCGATGGTGAGGTACATGTCCTTCTTGTCGGGCGAGATCGAGACCTGCGTCGAGTCGATGTTGAACTCGAGGTAGCCGTGGTTCAGGTAGTACGAGCGCACGTTCTC
>DATBXG010000208.1:0-2474 GCA_036514415.1 Paraburkholderia sp. | reverse complement strand
AACTCGAATACGCGCGTGGCCAGCACATAGCCAATCGCCTGCGCGCCCACCGCCGCCATCAACCCCGCCAGCGCGCCCACCGCGACAAACTCGGCGATCTGCACCGCCCGCACCTGCCGATGCGACGCGCCCAACGCGCGCAGCAGCGCGGATTCTCGCATACGCTCATCGCGCGTGCCGGCGAGCGCCGCGTAGAGCACCAGCACGCCCGCTGCGAGTGTGAAGAGAAAGAGGAACTGCACAGCACCGATCACCTGCTCCAGCACGCGCTCGATCTGCGCGAGAATTGGCGCGATGTCAATCGCGGTGACGTTGGGATAGCGGGCCACAAGACCGTCCACGACTTCGCGCTGCCCGGGCGGCAGGTGGAAGCTCGTGATGTACGTCGCCGGAAAATCGCGCAGCAGTCCGGGCGGCATCAGCACGAAGAAGTTGACCTTGAACGAGCCCCAGTCGAGCTTGCGCACGCTCGTCACGGGCGCCGTGACTTCCAGGCCCGTCACGTCGAACTTGAGCACGTCGCCGGGCTTAACGTTGATGAGCTTCGCCAGGCCCTGCTCGATCGAAAGCTGCGGCGTGACCGAATCGCCATACCAGGTGCCCGCCTCGATGCGATTGTCGTCGGGCAGCTTCGTCGTGTACGAGAGATTGAACTCGCGATCCACGAGCCGGCGCGCGTCCTCGCTCTTGTACGAGTCGGGATTCACGGGCTTGCCGTTGATCGAGATGAGGCGCCCGCGGACCATCGGCTGGAGGTCGGTATCGGCGAATCCCGCAATGCCGTGCGTGCTCAGCCAGGCGGCCACGGCGTCGCGCTGGTCGGGCTGGATGTCGATGAGGAACTCGTTGGGCGCGTCGGGCGGCGTGGACTTGCGCCAGCCTTCGACCAGATCGTTGCGCGTCATCGCGATCAACAAGAGGCACATGAGGCCGATGGCGAGCGCCGTGATCTGCAGCGCGCTCGCGCCGGGCCGCCGCTCGAGCGACGCCAGCGCATAGCGCCAGCCCACGCCCGCGCGCACCTGGCCGCCCAGGCGTCCACTGCGCGCCACGCGCGCCGCACACCAGAGCGCCGCGCGCGCCACACCGGCGAACACGAGCAGCCCGGTCGCGAAGCCGCCGGCAACGATGCCGCCGAGCTTGAGCTCGCCCGCTGCGAGCACGAGCAGCCCTGCGAAGAGCGCGATACCCACGCCGTACGCTGCCCACGCGGCGCGCCCTTCGTCGCCCCACTCTCGGCGCAGCACGCGCACCGGCGGCACGCGCGTGAGCGGCAACAGCGGCGGCAGCGCGAAGCCCAGCAGCAGCACGAGCCCCGCTGCGATACCTTCGAACACGGGCAACGGGCCGGGCTGCGGCAGCACGACGTCGATGAGATTGCCGAGCCACGCCAGCAGCGCGAGATGGCCCGCGTAGCCAAGCGCGACGCCGAGCGCGCCGCCCACGAGCCCTAGACCCGCGAATTCCAGCACGAAGAGCGTGCGCAGCGTGCGCTGGCTCGCGCCGAGGCAACGCATGGCGGCGCAGGCGTCGAGATGGCGGCGCGTGTAGCGATGCGCGGCCATGGCGATCGCCACCGCGGCGAGCAGCGCAGTAAGGAGCGAGACGAGCGTGAGGAAGTGGCGCGCGCGATCGAGCGTCTCACGCACCTGCGGCTGGCCGTCCTGGAGCGATTCGAGCGCGACGCCGCGCATCTTGCCGCCATCCACGCGCGCACGCGACCAGGACGCGAACTGCGCGACGGCCGGATCGGCGCCCGCCACGAGCAGACGGTAAGTGACGCGGCTGCCATAGCCGATCAAACCCGTCGACGCGACTTCGTCGGCGCGCATCATGAGGCGCGGCGAGAAGTTCACGAACGAAAATCCGCGGTCGAGTTCTTTCGTGATGAGCGCGTTCACCGTGAAGGTGCGCGTGCCGACCTTCACGGTGTCGCCAACGTGGAGCTTGAGCGCCTCGAGCAGTTCGTCGTCCACCCAGACGGTGCCGGGCGGCGGAATGCCTTGCGCCGCGTGGTCCGGCGCGCCCGGCGCGGCGGCGATGCGCAGCGCGCCGCGCAGCGGATAACCGGCCGAGACGGCCTTGATGGCCGCGAGGCGCGAGGCCGTCGCGCGAGCGGCGGCGACGCCAGACGCTGCGGAAGCGGGTTGCGCGTCCGAGCTGACCATGCTCGGGAAAATTGCCGTGGTCGCCGTGAGCAACGCCAGCGACTGCGCCTCGCGCGCAAACATCGGATCGACGGGATGATCGGCGCGCACGATGAAATCCGCGGCGATCATGCGCCGGGCGTCGCGCTCGAGGCCGCGCTGCAGCCGGTCGGCGAGAAAACCCACGCTGGCGAGCGCGGCCACCGCGAGCACGAGCGCAAGCAGCAGCATCGTCAGTTCGCCCGCGCGCCAGTCGCGCGCCGTCATGCGCGCGGCGAGATGCACGAGATCGGACCAGCCCGGCGTGGCGCGCACGCCGGCGGGGCG
>DATBXG010000207.1:0-4195 GCA_036514415.1 Paraburkholderia sp. | reverse complement strand
GCGCCGTTCGGATGCCATGGCCTGAATCTCGCGGCCATCACGGCCGCGATCTGCACCGGCCACGAGGCGCACGCCGACGCGCAAAAGCGCTACGTCGCCGGCGTTTCCGGCGGCGTCGTGTATCTCATGCTCGGCTGTATTGCCGCGACGGTGCTGTCGCTGTTTGCGATGCTGCCGAAAGAACTGATTGCCGCGCTCGCAGGCCTCGCCTTGTTTCCGACCATTGCCAACGCGCTGTCTGCTTCGATGAGCGATGTGAAGGATCGCGACGCGGCGTTGGTCACCTTTATCGTTTCGGCATCCGGAATGTCGCTCTTTGGATTGGGTGCCGCCTTCTGGGGGCTGTTGTTCGGCCTCGCAGCACACGCGCTGTTGCGTTGGAAGCTTGCTCGCAAGGCCAGCGCCGAACTCAACGCGCGGGCAGAGACACAACCTTGAAAACCCACGGCAGAGCGGCATGAACGCTATGCCGCCAATAGACACAGGAGACAATTGAATGACCGATCGCAAAGCCATTATTCCAGAGGGCATGGAAGCGGTTTACGACAAGATCCGCTACGCACCGGCCGTCAAGGTCGGCAACACGATTTACGTGTCCGGTCAGATTGGCCGTGACAAAGCCATGCAACTGGTCAAGGATCGCGAAGCGCAAATCGTGCAAGCGTTCGAGAACCTGAAGGCGGTGCTTTCCGCTGCGGGCGCGTCGCTGCGCGATGTGGTCGATTTGACCACGTTCCATACGGACATGCGCGATTTGCCGCTATTCATGCAGGTGCGGGATCGTTATCTGGATTCCCATCCATTGCCGGCCTGGACGGCAATCGGCGCGCATATGCTGGGCGGCGAGGCGGGCTACATCGTCGAGATCAAGGCGGTGGCCGTACTGCAAGCATAATTGCACGCCAGGGAGGCAAATCGGGACGCGGCGGGAAAGGCGAACCGTCATGCAGTGTTGCGCCTTTTCCGCGGCGCGGCAGAACAATGCCGCGCGTCAAAAACCAGCGAACAAAACCTCGTCGATCTAAAGCGCAAGCAGCGCTCGTCACCCGCCTGATGAGCTTGTTTCTCCCAAACGCATATCGGCTGCGAATCCTGCTTAATCGAATCGCCTCGAGCACAAAATCAAGTCGATAATCGGCCTTTCTCTCCGGCTTTAATACGTCGACGCGAAAGCGTTATGTAATTCAATCCGCGGCATTCACGCCCCGCACATTCCGTGGCGCGCGTCGAGCCTTGACCCGCGCGGTTGTGCCATCGACGCCACGCGGCCCGAATTTCGACACCATTTTTATTTTCGACACCCTATGATGCGGGTGTTCGATTCGCGCCGCACTCGTCGCACGATCTCCATTCCGCCATTGCATTTCCAGCACCGATGAATTGCGTAATTCGCAATAATCGTCGGCGGACCGGTTTTGGCATTTGAATTTGCACCGAAATGGAATGCGCGCATATGAGATTGCACGTCGATGGTGCCGGCTGCCTGAATTCGATGCATTAACCCACCGCTATAATCCGGAGCTTGAAAACATGAAAAAATCGCTACTCGCCGCAGCACTCCTGAGCGCCTTCGCCATCTCGGCGCACGCGCAAAGCAGCGTGACCCTCTACGGCCTGATCGATACCGGTCTCGTCTACACGAACAACCAGCTCGGCCACAGCAACTGGCAGCTGAACAGCAGCTCGACGCAGAACACGGTGTTCGGCCTCAAGGGTTCGGAGGATCTGGGCGGCGGTCTGCATGCGATCTTCAAGCTCGAGCAAGGCTTCCTGCTGAACAACGGCGCCCAGGCGTTCTCGGGTCTCGGCTTCGGCTCGCAGGCCTGGGTCGGCCTGCAAAGCGACCCGTACGGCACGGTCACGTTCGGCCGCCAGTTCGACGTGATGAACGACCTCGTGGGCCCGCTCACGGCTGGATCCAACACGTGGGGCGGCAACATCGCGGCGCACCCGTTCGAGAACGACAACCTCGCCGCGAACTCGGTGGTCGTCAACAACTCCGTCAAGTACGCGAGCCCGACCTTGTACGGCGTGACGTTCGAGACGATGTACTCGTTCAGCAACAAGGCCGGCGACTTCGCCAACAACCGCTCGTACGGTTTTGCCGTTTCGTATAGCCAGGGCCCGCTGAACCTCGCAGCCGGCTACCTGCAGTTCAACAACGCAGGCAATGGCAGCGGCGCCGTCACCACCAGCGACACGAGCGCGAACTTCCTGGCAGAGCGCCAGCGCGTGTGGTCGCTCGGCGGCAACTACACGTACGGCCCGGCCACGGTGGGCCTCGTCTGGAGCCACTCGCAGATCGACAATGTCGCGGGCGTGTTCTCGTTCGGCACGGGCACTTATCTCGGCGCGAATGACGCCTCCGCCGGCTCGCTCGCCGGTTCGCTGCGCCTCGACAACTTCGAGGCGAACGTGAAATACGCGCTCACGCCGGCATGGAGCGTCTCGGGCGCGTACACGTACACGCACGGCGCGTACAACGGCACGAGCCCGGGCTGGAACACGGCGATGCTGCAAACGGACTACGCAGTCAGCAAGCGCACCGACTTCTATCTGGAAGGCGTGTACCAGAACGTGCATGGCGCACCGGCAGGCTCCGTGCTCTCGCACGCGATGATCAACACGCTCTCGCCGTCGTCGACCGACACGCAGGTCGCCGTGACGGTGGGCATGCGTCACGCGTTCTAAATCGCTACGTCAGCCTGACTTCGGCGGGCATCTGTGCCCGCCGAACGTCTAGCCATGCGCGGCGGGCTTGCCTCTCGAGGGGAGGCCCGCCGCGTAGTCGCATCTGCGCTTCCGCTTCGCGTATCTCCGATCCAGATAGTTGAAATTTTCAACTATTTGACTATACTGGCGTCCAGTCACCGCATGGGCTGGATGGCCCGGGGAGCGCGCATTTGCATTCTGATTTCCTCACGTTCCGGCTCGATCAAACCAGCGCACTGCTGATGGAGCGCGCCAACGCGGTTTACCGCGAGCGCTGGGATCTCGACGTGCGCGCCATGCGCGTGCTCCGCATCATCCGTGCCGAGCCGGGCATCACGCCCAAAGCGGTGTCTCAGCGCGCGCTCATCGAAAAGACACTGCTTTCGAAAATGCTCGGCGAACTCGAATCGCGTGGTCTGATCGGCCGCGGCACGCACGCGGCGGACCGGCGCAGCGTCACGCTGCGCGTCACGCCTGAAGGCTTGAAAGTCGCGAATGCCTCGGAAAAAGCGGGCTCGAAGCTCGAATCCGAACTCGCCGCCGCGCTCACCGATCAAGAGCGCAAGACGCTCGACCAGTTGCTCGCCAAGCTTGCGCGGAGCCTGACCGAAGGCGTTTGAGATCGCGGCCGCGCACATCGCACATCGCACTTTGACGCAGTTATTGACGCAGCTTTTGAATCACGCATGAAGGAGTCTTCCATGCCGGATATAGTCGAAATCGCAGCGGAGGTCTACGCACAAGCCAGGGCTGCGAAGAAGCTCAACGAGATCCCGGGCAACCAAGCGCAGAAGTTCGCGGCGGTGCTCGCCCCCACGTTGCGGACCGGCATCGAGGCCATGCCGTGCGCGGCTGACGCGTGGCCTTGCCGCGAAAGCGAGGCAGCGTGAGCCTGGAACTGGGCGCGCACATGAGTGCGCATATCAACGCTCACGCGGCGTATACGGCGCTCGACCTCATCGGTACGTTCGCGTTCGCGATCTCCGGCGCCGTGGCTGCGCGGCAGCGGCGCCTCGACCTTTTCGGCATCGTGGTCGTGAGCTTCATGGTGGCGTGCGGCGGCGGCATCATCCGCGATCTGTGCATTGGCGCGGTGCCGCCAGCGGGGCTCGCGAACTGGGCCTACCTCGCGGTTACGGTGCTGGCCACGGGGCTCACCATCGCCGCCTATCCGCAGGTGCGGCGCCTGCGCCATCCCGTGCTGTTGTTCGATGCGATCGGGCTTGGGCTCTTTGCCGTGGCGGGCGCGCAAAAGGCGCTCGCCTACAGCCAGAGCGCGGAGCCGGCCATCATCCTCGGCATCGTGAGCGCGGTGGGCGGCGGCGTGATGCGCGACGTGCTGCTCTCGCGCGTGCCGGCCATTCTCGATCGCGAGATTTACGCATCGGCTGCGCTCCTTGGCGCGGCCGTGCAGGTGGGGCTGACCTATGTGGGCTGGTCGCCGTTCTGGACGCCCTGGATCGCGGTGATTTCCTGCGTGGCG
>DATBXG010000206.1:0-4062 GCA_036514415.1 Paraburkholderia sp. | reverse complement strand
TGTGGAATTCCGTGCCGATGCCGATGCCGAGCAGCAGTTCGCCCGCGCGCGCTTCGGCCGTGTAGCCGTCGTATTCGGCGAACTTCGCCTCCAGCTCGGCGGCGTGCATGTAGTCGTCGTCGGTGGCCTCGGGGTTCGCGTAGATCGCGTCGCGCTCGGTCATCGCGGCCCACATTTCGGTGTGGCCCATCATGACGACGTCGAGCACGCGCACGTCTTCGTACGCGAACTGGTCCTGGCGCAGCTTGCCCAGACGCACGTTCGGCTCGAGCACGACGTTGCCCGAGCTCTGCTCGAGGTCGCCGCCCAGGATCTTCATGAACGTCGACTTGCCGCAACCGTTCGCGCCGATCAGGCCATAGCGGTTGCCTTCGCCGAATTTGACCGAGATATTCTCGAACAAGGGCTTCGGCCCGAATTGCATGGTGATGTTGGCGGTAGAGAGCACAGCGCGTCCCGGTAAGTAGATCGACGAAAAACCTGTAATTTTAGCAGGTTATGCCACTTCGCGCGCGAGTTCCAGCCGCACGAGACACCACAGCTGGCGACAGCGCGGGCACCGGCGCAGCCCGCGAAATCGGTGCGGATCGCATGGGCGTGAAGGGCCCCGCCCTGCGAGCATGACACGGCGAGAAGTGCGGAATATGAAGGCGGGCGGGCGGCGATCGTTACAACGGGGGCCGCATCGCCCGCTGGGGCACGACGCGATCAGGCCTCGCCGGTGCGAGGTGTCTGCAGCACGTCGATGAAGGCCGAAAAATCAGCCTGCGCGAGGCCCATCGCTGCCGCCAGACGCAGCAATTGCTGGACCGTGCCGGACACTGGCATAGGCGTGCCGGTTTGCGCGGCCGCTGCGGCGACCGTGTCCACGTCCTTCTGGAACGTCTTGAGCGCGCCGATGGGTACCAGCCCGTCTTGCGTCATGCGCGGCACGAAGGTGCGCAGCAGCGTCGAATCGGCCCAGCCGCCCGCGAGCGCCTCGGGCAGCTTCGCCGCGTCGATGCCGCTGCGGCGCGCAAGGCTTACCGCCTCGGCAATCGCGGCGACCGTGGCCGTGACGATCGCCTGGTTGCACAGCTTGGTGGTCTGGCCCGCGCCAGCGGCCCCCATATGCGTGACCCGCGCTGCGTAGGCGGCAAGGATCGGCGTGACGGCGTCGACGTCCGCTATGGCACCGCCCGCCATGACCGCTAGCGTGCCGTTCTGCGCGCCCGCCACGCCGCCCGACACCGGGGCGTCGACCCAGCCGACGCCGAACGCCGCCGCGCGCCCGGCGAGCCTGCGCGTCGCGTCGGGCGGGATGCTCGAATGATCGACGATGCGACGCACGCGCACGCCCTCGCCGGCTGCACCGGTCAACAGGCCTTCGTCGCCGAACACCACGGACTCGACGGCTGCCGCGTCCGCGACACAGAGCAGCACCACGTCGGCCGCGCGCGCGAGTTCGCCGGGCGTCGCGGCCACCTGGGCGCCGTCGGCGACCGACGCCTCGGCCTTCGCCGGCGTGCGATTCCACACGCGCACCGCGTGCCCCGCGCGCAGCAAATGGCGAATCATCGGCGCGCCCATCAGTCCCGGTCCGCAAAAGCCCAATACCTGCTCGTCCATCTTTTCCGTCTCCTGCGTCGTCTGGCTGCAATCGTCGCGTGCCCGGTCGTGCGAGGCACGGCCAGTGCCCGAGTTCGTGCGAGGCGCCATGATAACCGGCGCGAGGCTCGTCCATGTTTGCGTCTGGAGCCCGGCGCGTTACCTATACTCGATTGACGCGCCCCAGCCGCGCGACCTCCGAGGAGACACTGTCATGAACGACCACGTCTACAAGCAGATCGAGCTTACCGGCTCTTCCAAGGTGTCCAGCGACGACGCCATCCGCTGCGCCATTGCGCGCGCGTCGAAGACGCTGCGCTACCTGCACTGGTTCGAGGTCGTGGAAACACGCGGACTGATCGAAAACGACCAGATCTCGCACTGGCAGGTCACGATCAAGGTGGGCATCCGCATCGACGACTGAAGCCGGCCTGAAAGCAAAACGGCTGCGCAGGCCTCACGGGCCACGCGCAGCCGGTTCGCGTCATTTCGCATGCAGACGCTGGAATGATCCGACGAAAGCACTCGCGCAGCGCCGGCCGGCGGCGCGAGCGCTTGACACAGGCTTACTTCGGCAGCGAGCCGTCCACACCTTCGACGTACCAGTTCAGGCGTTGCAGTTCCGGGTCGGTCAGCGTCTTGCCGGCCGGCACCTTCACGGCGCCCGTCTGGTCCTTGATCGGGCCCGTGAAGACGTCCCACTTGCCGCTCGCGATCGCTTCGCGCTTCGCGGCGACGGCCTTTTGCGCATCGGCCGAAAGCTCGCTCGTGTTGACGTCGCCGAGATCGACGGCCTTTTGCGGGATGCCCCACCACACCGGATCGTTCTTCCACTTGCCGTCCAGCACCTGCTGGATCACGGCGACGTAATAGACACCCCAGTTCGCTTCGACCGAGCCGAGATGCGCGTGCGGACCGAACTTCTTCATGTTCGAATCCCAGCCGAATGCGTGGACCTTCTTTTCTTCGGCGGTGGCGAGCGTGGCGCTCGAATCGGTGTTTTGCAGCAGCACGTCGGCGCCCTGGCCGATCAACGTTTCGGCGGCCTGCTTCTCCTTGCCCGGATCGAACCAGCTATTGATCCAGATGACCTTGGTGTGCACCTTCGGATTCACCGAGCGCGCGCCGAGCGTGTACGCGTTGATGTTGCGCACGACCTCGGGAATCGGCACCGACGCCACGAAGCCGAGCGTGTTGGTCTTCGTCGCATAGCCCGCCGCGACGCCCGCGAGATACGCGCCCTGATACATGCGCACGTCATAGGTGCCGAAGTTCGGCGCCTTCTTGTAGCCCGTTGCGTGCAGGAACACGGTGTCCGGGAAGTCCTTCGCGACCTTTAGCTGGAAGTCCTGATAACCGAAGCTCGTGCCGAAGATGATCTTGTTGCCCTTGTTCGCGAGATCGCGGAACACGCGTTCCGAGTCCGCCGATTCCGGCACGTTTTCCACGCGCGTGATCTTGATCTTGTTGCCGAACTTCTGCTCGGCGGCCTTCGACCCCTGATCGTGTGCGAAGGTCCAGCCGGCATCGCCCGGATTGCCGAGATAGACGAACGCGACGCCCGGCGCGTCGGCGGCCTGGGCCGCGGGCGCGAGGGCCGCCGTGCCGCACGTGGCGGCGACGGCGAAAGCGGTCAGGATGGTTTTTTTCATCGAGGATCTCCTGTCGTGGATGGGATAACGGCGAGCGTTCAAGGCGTGTTGGTTAGCATTCCGGATTGCATGGATCGACTGGTTGGCCCCACCTGGGCGGCCCCACCTAGGCGGCCCCAAAGAACGGCTTGCCGAGCGAGGCCGGCGCGTTCAGGCGGATCGTGTTCGGGTTGCGCGAAATGAGCACGAGCACGACGATCGTCGCGACATACGGCAGCATGGCCAGGAACTGCGTGGGCACCGGCACGCCCACGGCCTGCGCGTAGAACTGCGCACCCGTGACCGCGCCAAAGAGCAGCGCGCCGATCAGGAGGCGCCCCGGCCGCCAGGTCGCGAACACGACGAGCGCGAGCGCGATCCAGCCACGCCCCGCCGTGATCTGCTCTTGCCACAAATGCAGTTGCACCACTGAGTAGTAGCTGCCCGCGAGGCCTGCCATCGCACCGCCGAAGGCCGTTGCGCCATAGCGCACGCCGATCACGGGAAAGCCCACCGAATGCGCGACCTGCGGCGACTCACCCACCGAGCGCAGCACGAGCCCGGCGCGCGTGCGATAGAGGAACCAGCCGACCACGGCGAACATGATGAACGCAAGGTAGTCGACAGGCGTAAGGCTAAAGAACGCTTGCCCCACCACGGGCAGTTGCGAGAGCCCCGGAATGGGCCAGGCCGCGATGGTCGCCGACGTAGCGGCCGAGGTGTACGGCTTGCCGACATACGCCGAAAGCCCGACGCCAAAGATCGTGAGCGAGAGGCCCGTTGCGACCTGGTTGGCGAGCATGGTGAGCACAAGAAAGCCGAACAGCAACGCCATCACGACACC
>DATBXG010000205.1:0-4723 GCA_036514415.1 Paraburkholderia sp. | reverse complement strand
GGCTCTTGCCGCGCATCGACCGCTTTCAGGCCGCGTGGCCGGACACTGACGTGCGTCTCGACACGAGCCTGAAGCTGCTCGACTTCGTGGCGCAGGGCGTGGATATCGGCGTGCGCTACGGAGCGGGCGCGTGGCCGGGGCTCACGGCGGAAAAGCTCATGGACGAGGAGATCTATCCGGTGTGCTCCCCGGCCATGCGCCGGGCCGCCAAATGGCGCGCACCACGCGATCTCGCCCGTGCGGCGCTCATTCACGATCTCTCGGTCGACAGCCATGCGGGCTTCGCCTCCTGGGAGGCGTGGTTCGGGAGCGTGGGCGTGACCGGCGCCGCAGCCAGCCGGGGCATGAAGATCAACAACTCGGCGGCCGTGCTGCAGGCGGCGATAGAAGGGCATGGCGTCGCGCTCGCGCGCAGCGTCATGGCGCGCGACGATCTCGTCGCCGGCCGGCTCGTACGCCTCTTTCCGGACGTCGCTTTCACGTCCGCGCTGGCGTACTACGTGGTCTATCGGCCCGAGTGCGCGAGTTTGCCGCGCCTCGTGGCGTTTCGGGACTGGCTCATGAAGGAGGCCGCGAGCGCCGCGCGCAAGCGGCGTTAGCGCGCCCCCCGCGACCCTCGCGAAGCTGGCGAAAATGCCGGAATTCCTGGCAAAATGCACATGCATGCTGCGCATGCTGATCAACCCGAATGGCGGGAGACCGCCATTCGCTGCATAGTCGCGGCTTTCGGAAATTCAGGCAGGAAATTCAACATGATCAGCCTCGACGACGTCGATCGCCAACTCATCGCGCTCTTGCGCGACAACGCCCGCACTTCGGTCGTGACGCTGGCGAAGCAACTGCGTGTGGCGCGCGCCACCGTGCAGAACCGCATTGCGCGGCTCGAAGAGAATGGCGTGATCGTCGGCTACACGATCAAGGTGAAGCCTGCGGCGGAGAAGCATCGCATACGCGCGCTGATGTCGATTGCAGTGGAGGGCAACCAGGCTGCGGAGGTCGTGAAGGCGCTGCGCGGCTATCCGAACGTCACGACCATCTACAGCACGAACGGGCGGTGGGACCTGATTGCGGAGCTGCAGGCCGACTCGCTCGAAAATTTCGATCGCGTGCTCGGTGCGATCCGGTTGATCACCGGCATCGCCAACACCGAAACCAGCATCCTGCTCTCCACGCACAAGGCCTGAGCGGCGCGCAGCCGGGCGCTGCGCCGGCCAGGCAACCTGCCAGCGGGACATGGCAAAGTGGCACGTTTGCCGTGCATTTTGCCAGCTTTGCGCGCTTCTGGTTGGCGCGCTTCATCGAAATAATCTCCTTATCAGCGGCGCAACGCCGCGCATCACTCAGGAAACACTCAGGAGACATTTCATGACCCGCTTTCTCGATGTTCCCACTACCAGCCGCCTGATCGCGCGAACCGGCGTGCGCCGTTTCCTGAGCGAACTCGTCGATGCGATCGAGGCCGACTACCGCCGTTGGGCCGACTTCGACAAATCGCCGCGCGTTGCGTGCCATTCGCGCGACGGCGTGATCGAACTCATGCCCGTGGCGGACTCGAGGCTCTTCGCATTCAAGTACGTGAACGGTCACCCGATCAATGCGCAGCGCGGGCTGCACACCGTCATGGCGTTCGGCGCGCTGGGCGACGTGGAGACGGGCTACCCCGTGCTGCTCGCGGAACTCACGCTCACCACCGCGCTGCGCACGGCCGCCACCTCGGTCATGGCCGCGAAGCGCCTTGCGCGTGCGAACGCGCGCTCGATGGCGTTGATCGGCAATGGCGCGCAGAGCGAGTTCCAGGCGATTGCTTTTCATACGCTGCTGGGCATCGACGAGATCCGCGTGTTCGATATCGACTCGCGGGCGACCGACAAGCTCGTGCGCAATCTCGCGGCGTGGCCGCGCCTGAAACTCGTGCGCGCCGCATCGACCGCAGACGCCGTGCGCGGCGCCGATATCGTCACGACGGTCACGGCGGACAAGGCATACGCGACCATCATCACGCCGGAGATGATCGAGCCTGGCATGCACCTGAACGCGGTGGGCGGCGACTGCCCCGGCAAGACGGAGTTGCACGCGGACGTATTGCGCATGGGGCGCGTGATCGTCGAATACGAAACGCAGAGCCGTATCGAAGGCGAGATTCAGCAGATGCCCGCTGACTTTCCCGTGACCGAGTTCTGGCGCGTGCTGCAAGGCGAAGCGCCGGGCCGGGAGCATGCCGCGCAGGTGACGGTGTTCGATTCGGTCGGCTTCGCGCTGGAGGATTACTCGGCGCTGCGCTACCTGTATGCGCTCTCCACCGAGCACCACGTGGGCAGCGAGATTGCGCTGATCCCGCCCGCCGACGATCCCAAGAACCTCTTCGGGTTGATCGGCGAAGGGGCGATCGGTGCCCCCGCCGCTGCGCAAGCAGCGGAATTCGCGGCCTGATCGCATCGGCTGGCCCTCGTTCCTGAGTCCTCGAAACAAGCCATGAATTTCCATTCGATCCAGGCGCCGTCTGCCGTCGTGATGATCCGGCCGCACCGCTTTCATCCCAACCCCGAAACCGCCGCCGACAACGCCTTTCAATGCGCGTCGGACGTCACTTGCGGCGAGGCGGCGCAGGCCATTGCAGCGGCAGCGCGCGACGAGGTGACCCAGGCGGCCCAGGCGCTGGAACGCGCGGGCGTGCGCGTGCATCTCTTCGACGACTTCGGCGAGCACGGCACGCCCGACTCGGTGTTCCCGAACAACTGGTTCTCAACGCATGAGGGCGGGCACGTCGCGCTCTATCCGATGTATAGCGGCAACCGCCGCCGCGAGCGCAGGCACGATGTGATCGACATGCTCAAGACGCAATATCGCGTGGAGGACGTGATCGACTTTTCGGGTCTTGAGCATGACGAACTATTTCTCGAAGGCACGGGGGCGATGGTGTTCGATCATGTCGCCCGCGTCGCCTATACGGCGCGTTCGCGCCGTGCCGATCCCGTTGCGCTCGAGCGCTTTTGCACGCGCTTTCAGTTCGAGCCGATGTGCTTCGATACCGCCGGCGCGGACGGCCAGCCCATCTATCACACCAACGTCATGATGAGCGTGGCGACCGACTTCGCGCTGATCGGCCTCGAGATGATCCCCGACGCCACGCGGCGCGACGAGATTCATCGGCGTCTGGAGCAAAGCGGGCGCACCGTCATCGGACTCGACAGCGGGCAGATCGGCAATTTCGCGGGCAACGCCATCGAGCTCTCGGCGCGCGGCGCCCGCGTGCTTGCGCTGTCGCAGCGCGCGTACGACTGCCTGACGCCGCAGCAGCGGCGCTTGATCGAGCGCTCCGCGCAGCTATTGCCGCTGAACGTGCCGACGATCGAGATGGCGGGCGGTTCGGTACGCTGCATGCTGGCGGGCATTCATCTCGCGAAGCGCCACTGAGTGCATGCGAAAGCGCTCACGGCGCCAGCATCCACGCCGTGATGTCGCACCCGGAAGCTCAGCGCCCCGCGAGCATGCGCCCGCCAAGCCCGATCAGCACGACGCCCACCACCGAGTCGAGTGCGGCCTTGCGCCGAATGAGAAACTCGCGCACGGCGGGGTGCGAGGCGAGCAGCGCCATCGTGCAATACCACACGCACGATATGAGGATGGCGATCACGACGACGGCCACCTCGAGCCAGCGCGGCGCGGCGGCGGGCACCATCAACGCGAAAATGCTGCCGTAGAACGCAATCGCCTTGGGATTCGTCATGCTGACGAGATAGCCCTTTTTTGCCGCAGCCCAGCCCGACGCGCCCGCTTGCGCCGCAACCTGCAAAGGCTGGCGCGCGCTCATGAGCATTTTCGCGCCGAGCCAGATCAGGTAGCCCGCGCCCGCAATGCGCAACACCGTGCCGATCCAGGCCACGTGGGCGACGATCAGGCTCAGCCCCGCCATGGCGATCCATGCCCACGTGCCGGAGGCAGCGGCGAGGCCGAGGCCGGTTGCGAGGCCCGCGCGCCGCGATGCCACTGCCGTGGAGGTGACGATGACGAAGTTCGGTCCCGGGCTGGCGATGCTCAGCAGCAGGACGCCAGAAAGCGCGAGCAGGACATTGAAATAGTTCACGATGGCAGGTTCCGCGGCTGGGTGGAGGCGTTCTCGGTCGTGGCGACAGCGAGGCTCTCATCTTACCCGAGCCCGTTCAAGCCGCGCCTCCCGCGCGAATTCCGGAGACTGGTTTCGGCACGGATTCTGCCGACTCGCGTGCTTCGTGCAAGAATCTGCTCCATCCCGAAACCCAACTCAACGGAGCCATTGCGATGACGACTTCCACTGCCGAACGCCGCGCCGCTTTTCGCGCCAAGGTCAACGAACGCCGCGGCCTGCTCATGCCGGGCGCCTTCAACGCCATGAGCGCCCGCGTGATCGAGGACGCCGGCTTCGAAGCGCTCTACCTCACGGGCGCGGGGGTGACCAACATGTCGTTCGGCCTGCCCGATCTCGGCTTTATCGGGTTGAGCGACATTGCCGAACACACGGCGCGCGTGCGCGACGCCGTCAACCTGCCGCTCGTCGTCGACGCCGACACGGGCTTCGGCAACGCGCTCAACGTGCGTCAGACCGTGCGCACGCTGGAGCGCAGCGGCGCGGACGCGATCCAGTTCGAAGACCAGATCATGCCGAAGAAGTGCGGCCACTTCGCCAACAAGGAAGTGATCGCCGCGAGCGAGATGGTGGGCAAGATCCGCGCGGCCGTGGACGCAC
>DATBXG010000204.1:0-3089 GCA_036514415.1 Paraburkholderia sp. | reverse complement strand
AGCCGTGCCTCACGCTGCCCAACGTGGGCTGGGTCGCGGCCACCACGACTGGCCAGCTGCAGGACGCCACGTTGCGCCGGCTCGTGCGCGATTACTGTTTCGATTACGTAACGGTCCCGTGGAACGGCGATCGCATCGTCGATTCGGTCGGGCACGCTTACGGCATGGTCTCGCTCGGCGAGGTCGCCTCGAACGACACCACGGGCGGCGCCGAAGGCGAAATGGTCGGCTCGTGCGAAGCGATGCTTGCGCTCTTCCGCTCGATCCGCAAGGTCGCCATGACCGACGCGCCGGTGTTCATCTCGGGCGAGTCGGGGACGGGCAAGGAACTCACGGCCGTGGCGATCCACGAGCGTTCGGCGCGCCGCAACGCGCCCTTCGTACCGATCAATTGCGGCGCGATTCCGCCGCACCTGTTGCAATCCGAACTGTTCGGCTATGAGCGCGGCGCGTTCACGGGCGCGAACCAGCGCAAGGTCGGGCGCGTCGAGGCGGCCAACGGCGGCACGCTCTTCCTCGACGAAATCGGCGACCTCCCGATGGAAAGCCAGGCGAGCTTGCTGCGCTTCCTCCAGGAAGGCAAGATCGAGCGCCTTGGCGGCCATCAGTCGATTCCGGTGGACGTGCGCATCATCTCGGCCACGCACGTCGATATGCGCGCGGCGATGGTGGAAGGGCGCTTCCGCCAGGATTTGTATCACCGCCTGTGCGTGCTGCAGATCGACGAGCCGCCGCTGCGCGCGCGCGGCAAGGATATCGAGCTGCTCGCGCGGCATATGCTCGAGCGCTTCAGGAAGGACGGCAGCCGACGCCTGCGCGGCTTCTCGCCCGACGCCATCGCGGCGCTGCACAACTACAGCTGGCCCGGCAACGTGCGCGAACTCATCAACCGCGTGCGCCGCGCGATCGTGATGTCAGAGGGCCGTGCCATCACGGCGCGCGACCTCGAACTCGGCGACTACGTCGAGGTGGTGCCGGTGTCGCTCGCCCAGGCACGCGAAGCCGCCGAGCGCCAGGCCATCGAGCTCGCGCTGCTGCGCCACCGCGGACGCCTTGGCGATGCCGCCCATGAGCTCGGCATCTCGCGCGTGACCCTGTACCGGCTCTTGTGCGCGCACGGCATGCGCCATATGGAAAGCGAGCCGCTCGCACCGCATCCGGGCGGCCTGGTTTCGGGCGGTTGAGGCTGGGCGGGAAAGGCGGCGCGTTCGTGCCTGTGTGCACTGGGCGCGTGCCGCCGCTCTCGCCGCGCCATTTCCGCTGCGCTTCTTGTTGCGCTTCGTTCCGAGCTTCGTTGCGCTCCAGGCGCGAGCTTGCCTCTGGTCTCCCAATAGCCCGTCCCGCGGGCGTTCCCGCCTTGTACTCGTTGCCGCATGGCTGCGCGCTTTCGGCGTGTCCGACCCGGCTCGCGCGCGCCGGGTAAAATCTCGTTTTTCCATCCTGAATCCGAACCGGGCGTCACCCGCCCGACGAGGGAACCGCGCATGAAACAGTATCTCGAGCTCGTCCGCTCGATTCTCGACACTGGCACCTGGCAGGAAAACCGCACCGGCATCCGCACGATCAGCCAGCCGGGCGCGATGCTGCGCTTCGACCTGCAAGAGGGCTTCCCGGCGGTGACGACGAAGAAGCTGGCGTTCAAGTCGGCCGTGGGCGAACTGATCGGATTTTTGCGCGCTTCGCGCAACGCCGCGGATTTCCGCGCGCTCGGCTGCAAGGTCTGGGACGCCAACGCGAACGCGAACGCCCAGTGGCTCGCCAATCCGTACCGCGAGGGGACCGACGACCTGGGCGACGTCTACGGCGTGCAGTGGCGGCGCTGGCCCGCCTACAAGGTGCTGGGCGCCGACGCGCCGGCGCAGCTCGCCGACGCGCAATCGCGCGGCTACGCGCAAGTGGCGCAATTCAGCGAGGACGGCCGGCAGAAAGTGTTGCTCTACAAGGCGATCGACCAGCTGCGCCAGTGTCTCGATACGATCATGAGCAACCCCGCAGACCGGCGCATCTTGTTTCACGGCTGGAATCCGGCGTTGCTGGAGGAGATTGCGCTACCGGCTTGCCACCTGCTGTACCAGTTCCTGCCGAATCCGACGAAGCGCGAAATCTCGCTGTGCCTCTACATCCGCAGCAACGACGTGGGTCTCGGCACGCCGTTCAACCTGACCGAAGGGGCGGTGCTGCTGCACCTCGTGGGCCGGCTGACGGGCTATACGCCGCGCTGGTTCACGTACTTCATCGGCGACGCGCATATCTACGAGAACCAGCTCGACATGCTCAACGAGCAATTGCGCCGGGAGCCCTACGCGAGTCCGCGCCTCGCCATCTCGGAGCGCGTGCCCGAGTACGCGAAGACCGGCGTCTACGAGCCGGAGTGGCTCGAGAAGGTCGAGCCGTCCGACTTCTCGCTCGTCGACTACCGGCATCACGAGCCGCTCACCGCGCCCATGGCGGTGTGAGGCGGCAGCATCCCTTGTAGTGGCGGTGTGAATACGCCATGAAAAAGCCCGCGAACGGCGACGTTCGCGGGCTTTTTCGTTTGTGGCGCGGCGCTCAGCCGTGGTGGCGATCGTCGTGATTGCCACCGCTCGCGCGCTCCTGCGGATGAGGCGCAGGTTGCGGTTGCGGTTGCGGACGCGGTTGCGGCTGGGGCTGCGGCTGCGGCTGCGGGTGGAATTCCGCGCGCTGCTGCGGTTGGGGTTGCGGCTGCGGATGGAATTCCGGGCGCGGCTGCGGCTGCGGTTGCGGACGGGCTTCGGCGCGCTGCTGCGGTTGAGGTTGCGGCTGCGGGTGGAACTCCGCACGGGGCTGCGCCTGCGGCTGTGGACGAGCCTCGGCGCGCTGCTGCGGTTGAGGTTGTGGCTGTGGCTGCGGGTGGAACTCCGCACGCTGCTGCGGCTGAGCCTGAGGCTGCGCCTGCGGACGGAACTCGGGGCGCGCCTCGGCCTGCGGCGCCGGCCGGGCTTGCGCTTGCGGCGGCATCTGCGGGCCGTGTTGCGCGGCGCCCGGCTCGGGCATCCGTTGCTGCGGTTGCGGTTGAGGTTGTGCTTGCGGCTGCGCGCGTGCCACGTCACGCGGCTGCTGCATCGCGA
>DATBXG010000203.1:0-3040 GCA_036514415.1 Paraburkholderia sp. | reverse complement strand
ACCCTACGCATGCTGCGCACCTTGCAGGCCGTCGCGCGCAGCGGAACGTTTGCCACGGCGGCCGAGAAAAGCGCCCTCACCCAGGCGGCCGTGAGCCTGCAGATGCGCGGGCTCGAAGAGGCGCTGGGCCGGCAGATCTTCGATCGCCGCGCGCGCCAGGTCGCGCTCACGCGCGAAGGCCGCGAGATCTGCGCGAAGGTCGAGCACATTCTCGCGCTGATCGACGAACTGCCCGCCAGTGCGGGCGACACGATGCGCGGCTCGATCATCATCGGCGCGGTGGTGTCGGTGATCGGCGCGCTTTCGCTGGCCGTCGCGCATCTGAAAACCGGCCATCCGGAACTCGAAGTGCGCCTCACCTCGGCCCGCTCGAACGAGCTGGCGCGCATGGTGGAAGACGGCGACGTCGATCTCGCGGTCGTGGTCGGCAGTGCAGATGGTTCGCTCCACGAATCACTCGCGTGGACACCGCTCTATGAAGAACCGCTCATGCTCGTGACGAGCCCCGCGACACCGGGCGACGACGCGCGGCGCATCCTGCGCGAACGCGGCTTCCTGCGCTTTGACCGGCGCGTGCCGACCGGCGTCGTGATCGACCAGGCGCTTGCCGAACTCGGCATCGAACCGCTCGAATACCTGGAGCTCAATTCGATCGAAACGATCGTCTCGCTGGTGCGCAACGACGTGGGCGTGAGCGTGTTGCCGGTCCTGCAAGGCGGAAAATGGAAGAGCGATCCGAATCTGCGGCTCGTGCCGCTGCCGGGGCGGCCTTTCCTCCGCACAGTCGGGATGATCACCCGGAAGGCACACCGGCAAACTGCGCTCACACAAACGATTGCAGACATGCTGCGTCAGTGACAGAACACTTCGCTGCGACCATCTGTCATGCAAATTCCTCAACGGCCTATGAATAAAGGCGTCGAGCGCTCGAGGCCGCATCGTTGGGCCGAATCGCGGGTTGACCGGCGTCAACTCGAAAGTAAAATGAAAGCCTGAAAAACACGAGCAGCCGAGGTTACCCGCCTCTCATCGCTCGACAGACCCGCTCTCGCTCTTACCGGAGCATGAGAACTCGTTAGTTATACAAAACTATTTGTCGGAGAGAAACACATGAAAGCCAGAACTCGCACCGTTGCCACTGTTGCCATCGTCATCAGCGCCCTCTTCATGGGCCAGGCATTTGCCCAAACGAGCGCACAAACCAGCGCCGCGCAAAGCAAGGAAGGCCAGCCCGCCACCACGGTGACGCATAACGACCCGATCGTTCAGAAGCGCATGGAAGTTCGCGAGGCCAACCGTCAACAGCGCGCCCGGACAGCAGAAGCGCGGCAGACCTTCCAGCAGGAAGCGCGCGAGGCCCGAGCCGAGCGCAACCAGTCGGCGCAAGACTCCCGCGCCCGCGCGCAAGCCGCGATCAACGCTACGGAATAAGGGAGCACAACTCACGCGTTCGCTCCGCAGCTGTACGCCTCGCGTGGTGCGCACCACGCCAATCGCGTAAGCTAACGTCGTTGCACGCTCACTCGCGAAGCCTCGCGCTTCGCGCCTCGAAGCGGGATCGACAAGGGAAAGCGAACGCTCCATGCAAAGATCGCCCATCGCGCTGGCTGCAAACGGACTGCGAAATCTGTGGGTCACGGCGTTGCCGTTATGCGTGATGGCGCTTGCCACCTGTCTTGCCGCGTGCCAGCAACTGCCGCCGCTCGGCGAGCGCACGCCGTCCACGGCACTCTCGCGGGCCGAAGCGCGATCGACCCCACTGGGCACCGCCGTTGCAGCCGAACTCGCCGCCCATCCCGACTTCACCGGCATCGATCCACTCGCGAACCCGCTCGAAGCCTTTGCCTCGCGCGTGGCGCTCGTGCGCAACGCCCAGCGCACGCTCGACGTCCAGTACTACATCTGGCGCAACGATCTCACCGGCACGCTGCTGCTCGAAGAACTGCGCGAGGCCGCCGACCGCGGCGTGCGCGTACGTCTGCTGCTCGACGACAACGGCATTCCGTCTTCGCTGGACCCCACGCTCGCTGCGCTCAATGTCCATCCCAACTTCGAAGTGCGCCTCTTCAATCCGTTCGCCACGCGCAAGCCCAAATACATCGGGTATCTCACCGACTTTTCGCGCCTGAACCGGCGCATGCACAACAAGTCGCTCACGGCGGACGGCGTGGCAACCATCCTGGGCGGACGCAATATCGGCGATGAATATTTCGGCGCGACGGACGGCGTGGTGTTCGCCGACCTCGATGTGCTCGCCATCGGCCCCGCCGCCACCGATGTCGCTCACGACTTCGACCGCTACTGGGACAGCGCGTCGTCGTTCCCGGCGGCGCAAATCCTGCCGTACGTGGCGCCGGACGCCCTCGCCACGCTCGATCGCGCCGCGCTTGCGGCGCGCAGCGATCCTGGCGCGGCGGACTACATCGAAGCGCTGCGCAAGACGACCGAAGTGCGCCGCCTGCTCGACGGCACGCTGCCGCTCGAATGGGCCAGGACGCATCTGGTCAGCGACGACCCGGCGAAAGCACTGGGCACGGCCCCGCAGGGCACGCTCATCCTCAGCCAGTTGCACGAGATAGTCGACGATCCGCACCGCGAACTCGATCTGGTTTCGCCGTACTTCGTGCCGGGCGAAGTGGGCACGCAATACTTCACCCAGCTCGCCGCCAGGGGCGTAACCGTGCGCGTGCTCACGAACTCGCTCGAAGCCACCGATGTCGCCGCCGTTCACTCCGGCTATGCCCGGCGCCGCGAGGCGCTGCTCGAAGGCGGCGTCGAGCTGTTCGAGCTGCGGCGCGCGGCGGGCGCCAGCAAGGAAACGGGCAAGGGCCCCTTCGGCAGCTCCGGGTCAAGCCTCCACGCCAAGACCTTCGCAGTGGATGCGGAGCGTGTTTTCGTCGGCTCGGTGAACTTCGACCCGCGTTCGGCCAACCTCAATACCGAGCTTGGGCTCGTGATCGAGAGCCCCGCGCTCGCCAGCCAGATCGAGCAGGCGTTCTGGACCCGCGTGCCGCAGCTCGCCTACCAGGCGCACCTCGAC
>DATBXG010000202.1:0-5229 GCA_036514415.1 Paraburkholderia sp. | reverse complement strand
GTCGTGCTCGAGCCGTGCATTCGACTGATGCACGATCTGGTTCACGGCGATCGGCCCGATGACGGCCTCGGGATTCGCGGCCTTGTGCGCGGCGAGTTCGGCCTTGATCTGCGCGAGCCATTCACCGAGCAATTCAGCGGGGCGGGCGTTGAGCGCCGGGAACGATCCGACGATGCCCGCCTTGCACTGCGCGAGCACCAGCTCCGGGTAGCTGACGATGAACATCGGCGAGCCCACGACGGGCAGCGAGAGGTTTTGCAGGACGGCGGGCAATGCCATGTCGGAGGTCTCCTTGCGGCGCTCTGGTGAAGGGCGGGCGGACGTACGCGACTGCGGCGCCGGGTTTGAGCAAGCGCGGTCTGGCTTGATCCGGCTCGGCCGCGCCGGGAATTGCGATCGGGATTGCGATGGGAATTGCGATGAAATCGGATCGCAGAAACGATCGTTCGATTATAGGCTGGCGGGCGTTCGGGCATCCCGCGTGCGGTATTCGAGGGAGTGTTCGGTTTCTACCGTTGTGGGACCAAAAGCGCATTTTCGGGTCGCACTCGCCTCATACAATGACCGCAGACCAACAAACACAAGAGACGACCCCATGCCCTTCGACGGATTCCAGCCTTTCACCGTTCGCACCGCGAGCGGCGTTGACATCTGCGGCGTGAAGGGCGGCGACGGACCGCCGCTGTTGCTGCTGCACGGCCATCCGCAGACCCATATGATCTGGCATCGCTGCGCCCCCGCGCTCGCGCAGCACTTCACCGTCATCGCGACGGACCTGCGCGGCTATGGCGCGTCCTCGAAACCGGCCAGCGACGACACGCACGCCGCCTATTCGAAACGCGCGATGGCGGCCGATCAGGTCGAGGTCATGCGGCACTTCGGCCACGAGCGCTTCCTCGTGTGCGCGCACGACCGCGGCGCGCGCGTCGCTCACCGCATGGCGGTCGACTTTGCTGGCGCCGTCGAGCGGCTCATGCTGCTCGACATTGCGCCCACGCTCGCCATGTACGAGCAAACCGACCGCGAGTTCGCCACGCTCTATTTCCACTGGTTCTTCCTGATCCAGCCCGAGCCGCTGCCGGAAACGCTCATCGAGGCGAACCCCGACGTCTACATCGAGCGCGTGATGGGCAGCCGCCACGCGGGTCTCGCGCCCTTCGCGCCGAAGGCGCTCGGCGCATACCGCGCGGCGCTGCGCCAGCCGGGCGCGGTGCACGCGATGTGCGAGGACTACCGCGCCTCCGCGACCATCGACCTCGAGCACGACCGCGCCGATCTGGAACGCGGCAACAAGGTGGCGTGCCCGCTGCGCGTGCTGTGGGGCGCCCAGGGCGTGATCGAGCGCTGCTTCGATCCGCTCGCCGAATGGCGCAAGGTGGCGCGCGACGTGAGCGGTCGCGCGCTGCCGTGCGGTCACTACATTCCCGAGGAAGCGAGCGATGCGCTCGTCGAGGAAATGCTGGCGTTCTTCGAAACCACGGAGCAATGAGTGGCCGCGCAGGCCCGTGCATGCGCGGGCGGGCCGCCGCGCCCGAGGTTCAGCCGAGCGGCGGCAGGCGGCGCGGCACCGGCGTCGACTTGACGATGGCCGTGCTGGTTTCGGCGCGCTCGGTGACCTTCGCGAGGATCTCGTCGAGCTGTTCGATCGAATGCAGATAAAGCCGGGCGATGAAGCAGTCGTCGCCGGTGACCTTGTCGCACTCGACGAACTCGGGAATGCGCCGCAGCACCTCTTCCACCAGATGCAACTGCCCGGGCATCGGCTTCACGCGCACGATCGCCTGCAGCGTATAGCCGAGCGCCCGCGGATCGATCTGCACCGTATAGCCGCCGATCACGCCCTGCGCTTCGAGCCGGCGCAGCCGCTCGGACGTGCTCGGCGCCGAAAGCCCGATGTGTTTCGCGAGTTCGGCCACGCTCGCGCGGGCGTCCTCGGCGAGCGCTGCGAGCAGCATGCGGTCGATGTCGTCGAGCGGGGCCGCCGTGGGCGGCGCGGTGGTGCGTCGGTTCATGATTTTGCGGGTGCCTCGCCAGGTTGGCCTTTCAATCGAAGGCAAGTATTGCCTCTCGCCTAAGTTTAGCCATGTATTCCTCGCATGACAGCCGATAAACTGGCTTGCAGATGAGAAGGGCCGCGCGAGCGTCGCCCGCCAGAACGAGGATGCAATCGCATGTCTTCCACCACTCCTGAAATTCGCCGCGGCGCCGCCGAGATGATCGTCGCGATGCTGATGTCCGGCACCATCGGCTGGCTCGTGGTCGCCTCGCGGCAGGCCCCGATCAACATCGCCTTTTTGCGCTGCGTGCTGGGCGGCGCGACGCTCACGCTCGTGTGCGCGGCGCTCGGCCTCCTGCGCCGCAAGCACCTGCCGGCGCGCACGCTGGCGCTTGCCGTGCTGGGCGGCGCGGCGATCGTCGCGAACTGGGTGCTGCTGTTCGCCGCCTATTCGCGCGCTTCGATTTCGATGGCCACGGCCGTCTACAACACGCAGCCGTTCATGCTCGTCGGCCTCGGTGCGCTCATCCTGCGCGAGCGCGTGAGCGCCTCGACCGTCGCCTGGCTCGCGGTCGCCTTCATCGGGCTCGTGTGCGTGGTCGAGGTGCAGCCCGCCGTGCTCGCGGTGCCCGGCGAGTATCTGCAAGGCGTGGCGTGCGCCGCGGGCGCGGCGTTTCTGTACGCGATCTCGTCGATCATCACGCGCCACCTCAAGGGCACGCCGCCGCACCTCATCGCGCTCGTGCAGCTCGCCTTCGGCGCGCTCGCGCTCGCGCCGTTCATCCGCTACGGCACGCTGCCCGCCACGCCGCTGCACTGGGCGCAGCTCGTCACGCTCGGCATCGTGCATACGGGCATCATGTACGTGCTGCTCTATGGCGCAATCCAGAAGCTGCCCACGGCGATGACGGGCGCGCTCTCGTTCATCTATCCGGTGGTCGCGATCCTCGTGGACTGGTTCGCGTTCGGCCAGCGCCTCGCGTGGATCCAGGTGGTGGGCGCCGCGCTCATTCTGGTCGCGGCGGCGGGCGTGAACCTCGGCTGGCGGATCGTGCCGCAGCGGCGCGCCGCGCGCTCGGCCTGAGGCGCAACGTCAAGCGCCGCGTGCGCCCGGGGCGTGTGCGGCGCCCGGACGCGCGCCGGTGGCGGCTGCGGCCGCATAATGTCGCGGTTCGAACTCGCGACCTTACCCCCGCATGACGCTCCCTCACGCCAGCCACGACGAAGCCGAACTCGCGCGCGCCAAACGCCGCGCGCTGCGGTTGCTGATCGGCGCGGCGCTCGTGTTCGTCGGCACGGCGCTTTCTCCGCCCGGCATCGTGATCGACGGCGTGAAGGCCGTGAGCGAAGCCGCCATGGTCGGCGCGCTGGCCGACTGGTTCGCCGTGGTCGCGCTGTTTCGCCGCGTGCCGATTCCCTTCGTTTCGGCGCGTACGGGCGTGATTCCGCGCAACAAGGACCGCATTGCCGACGAGCTTGCCAACTTCGTGCGCGACAAGTTTCTCGACGTTGGCTCGCTCGTCAGCCTGATTCGCCGTCACGATCCGGTGGAGCGGCTTTCCACGTGGCTCACCGCGCCCCGTAACGCACAGCGCCTCGGCGACTACGCGGTGCGCATGATGTCGGGCGTGCTCGGCCTCACTGACGACGCGCGCATCCAGAATTTCATCCGCGACGCCCTCTACGCGGCGCTCGACCGGGTCGATCTCTCGAAGTCGGCGGGCGCGCTGCTCGACACGCTCACCAAAGACGGCCGCCACCAGGAGCTGCTCGACCGGTTGCTCGACCAGGTCGGCGCGCTGCTGCGCGAGGAGGGCACGCGGGCCTTCGTGGCGGAGCGCATCGTGGATGGCCTCAAGGGCGAATTTCCCGTGACCGAGAAGTTCCTGCCTTCGGAGTGGATCGGCGAGAGCGGCGCGCGCGTCATGGAGAGCGCGGTGAACCGGCTGCTGCTGCAGGTGAGCGAGGATCGCGAACATCACCTGCGCCGGAAGTTCGACGAGGTCGTGGCAAAGCTGATCGGCCAGCTCAAGAGCGATCCGGCCTTCCTGCGCAAGGGCGAGGAGCTGAAGGCGAGCTTGCGCGAAGGCAGCGCGCTCAACGACTACACGCGTGCGCTGTGGGACAGCCTGCGCGCGTGGCTGCGCGACGATCTCGCGCGCGAGGACTCCGAGCTGCACGCGAAGGTGGCCGCGACGGGCCGCTGGCTGGGCGAGACGCTGGCCGCCGACGCCGAACTGCGCGCCTCGATCAACGGCCACCTGGAAGATGCCGCGCGCGCGATGGCGCCCGACTTCGCGCGCTACCTCACGCATCACATTCGCGACACCGTCAAGAACTGGGACACGGGCGAGACCGCGCGGCTCATCGAGCTGAAAATCGGCAAGGATCTGCAGGAGATTCGCGTGAACGGCACCGTGATTGGCGGCGCGATCGGGCTCGGACTCTATCTGTGCTCGCATCTGTTCGAGCTTCTGCGGTTGAAGCTCGGTTATTGAGTTTGATTCGGATTCCAGATGAATGAGGTGCCGTCACCTGCGTGCGTTGGTCATCTGTAGGGAAATCACCGATGCTTCGCGGAATATGGCGCGAGTATCATGCCCTCGACAGTTTGATCACGTCAGAGCTAATTCCAACGCTCGTCCGAAAAACGGACGAGCGTTTTTTTTCTCTCGCTTTTCTCTCGCTTTTCTCTCGTTTCTTTCCGGCTTGCGCGGCTAGACTGCCGCCACCGGCGCCTCGAGGCGCTCGCCATTCACGACGAGCGCGCCGCTCTTCGCCAACTCCCCCGTCAATTCGCGCAGCAGCACGGGCCACGCGGCGCGCGGGGCAAGCTGCTGCGCGGCGCCGCGCATGGACGCCGCGCTTTCGAGCATCGCCACGAGGGATTCGAAGCGCATCGCGCGCACTTCCAGCAGCTTGAAGACGATCAGCACCTTGAGCGCGTTCTTCGCGTTGCGGGCTGGGTCGGCGCGCAGCCAGGCGAGGCGCGAGAACGCACGCTCCAGCGCCGCTTCCACATTGGTGAACGGCTTGCCGTGCCCGGGAATCACCGTGCGCACGTCGAGTGTCGCAATGGCTTCCAGCACCGCTTGCTGCTCGGCGAAGCCGCTTGCGCCGTCGAGTTCCGGAAAAATCACGCCGAAGCCATGCTCCCAGAGCGCATCGGCGCTGATGAGCAGGCGCGGTCCGGCTGCGTAGAGCATCACGGAGTCGGGATCGTGCCCCGGCGC
>DATBXG010000201.1:0-8205 GCA_036514415.1 Paraburkholderia sp. | reverse complement strand
CTGTTTTGCGGCACACGGCGGCGTGACACAGCATTTGCGCGCAGCGCGAGCCTGTGCGCGCAAGGCGCTCGGGCGGCGCGCCTTGCGCATTGGCCTCGGCGTGCTCCTGTCGGGCCCAAGGGGTGCAAGCACCGTGCCATGGAGCGCGCCCTGAAGCGGGTGCTGGCATATGTATTGCCTCTTGAGCGTTCAACCCAATCGAGAACGCTCGCCCATGAATCTGCTTGCCTATCCGGCCTACCAGGCGATGGCGGACCTGGCGCTTCCGCTGCGCGCCACCGCAACGCTTGCGCGCACCACGCTCGCCGCATGGCCCGCTTTCGCGGGCGGACTCGACGCGCGCGAACTCGACGCGGGCTGGGAGATGCTCGAGATGGCGGGCTTGACGCATGCGCGCCCGCCGTTCGGCATCGATGCGGTGCAGGTGGACGGCAATCCGGTGCGCGTCACGGAGGAGGTGGTGAAACGCACCCCGTTCGCCACGCTCCTGCGCTTTCGCAAGGACGCGCCCGCCCCGCAGCCGCGCGTGCTGCTCGTCGCGCCGATGTCGGGCCACTTCGCCACCTTGCTGCGCGGCACCGTGCGCACGATGCTGGCCGATCACGACGTCTATATCACCGACTGGCACAACCCGCGCGACGTGCCGCTGGCGGCCGGCCGCTTCGGTTTCGATGAATATGTCGAGCACGTGATGGCGTTCATTCGCGCGGTCGGCCCCGATTCGCACCTGATGGCGATCTGCCAGCCCACGGTCGCCGCGCTGGCGGCCGTTTCGCTGATGGCCGCCGACAACGATCCGGCGCAGCCCGCGAGCATGACGCTCATGGCCGGCCCGATCGATTGCCGCGTGAATCCCACCGCGGTCAACACGCTGGCCAACAGCAAGCCGATCGAGTGGTTCGAGCGCAATCTCATCAGCGCGGTGCCCGGCGGCTTTCCGGGTGCGCATCGGCGCGTGTATCCGGGGTTCGTGCAACTGGGCGCGTTCATGTCGATGAATCTCGAACGCCATCTGGCCTCGTTTGCCGAAATGCGCCGCGAGCGCGCGAAGGGCGATGTCACGAAAGCCGATGCGATCCGCGCCTTCTACAGCGAGTATTTCGCCACGACCGACCTCACCGCCGAGTTCTACCTGGAAACGGTGCGCTCGGTATTTCAGGACTACGCACTGCCGCTGGGCAAGCTCAAGGTGGGCGATCGCCTCGTCGAGCCCCATGCGATCCGGCGCACGGCGCTGCTCACGATCGAAGGCGAAAAGGACGATATCTGCGCGGTGGGGCAGACGGTCGCCGCACAGGCGCTATGCACGGGGCTGCGGCCTTACATGAAGACGCATCACGTGCAAACGGGCGTGGGGCACTACGGCGTGTTCAACGGCCGCCGCTGGGATACGCAGATCTATCCGCTCGTGCGGTCCACGATTCACGATCACGAGCCGCGAGCGCGGCGTTTTGCCATGACGGCGGCTTCAGGGGGCGCAGATCAGATCACGCTGCGCGCGTTGCTCGAAGCGGACTCGCACGCGGCCGTGGCGATTTCGAAGGCCGCGCAGGCGCAGCTCAAATAAGGATGATGGCCGGGCTGACCCCGGAGCCGATCCCGGACGCAACTTCGGACGCAACTTCGGACGCAACTTCGGACCCAACCCCGGCGACTGCGCCGCCGAGCATCGTTCCGCGGCACGCTGGCGTTCCGCAGCGGCAGACGTATTCGCGCAGGGTGTCTTCGCACGCGTCTTCGGGCAGTTCGAGCGCGTAGTCGATGAAGAGCTCCTCGCCCGGCAAGATGTCGCGGCACGCGTCGATGAACACGTGACCGTCTATTTCGACGGTTTCGCAGTTCGCCTGGCACGCGTGATTGAGCCAGCGCGCCCAGTTGCCGCCCTGGCCGCCGTCGATCACGCGGCCATCGGAAAGGCCAAAGAGAAAGGTATGCGCGCCGTCTTCGCGCAAACGATAACGCCGCGCCGCGCTGCGCCACGTGATGATCTTCCCTTTGTATTCGAAGATGCGCTCGCCGGCCCGCAGGGGGCGCAATGCATAGACACCTTTGCCGTGCACCGGCGACTGCCGGACAGTCATTCGTTTGCTCATGGCCATGCTCGCGCGTTGAACGCGTGCAGTATAAGCGGCTACGACGAAAGCGCGTAACGAAATTGCATATGCGTCATGGCGCTGGAGATTGCACATTCACACGGTGCTCGCACGCTATTGAAGCGGGCGGCTCGCCTGCACTCCTCGATTGCCCCACAGTTGACCTCGCGGGCAGGATCAGGGCAACATACGCGGGTTTCCGGATCCAACTTTTGAGTGGGCATATGGCAAGTACGAATGAGCCAGGCGCAGACGCCTCATTGACCTACCGGCTGAAGGCATTGACCAAGATCGCCGATCGCATGAGCAGCGAGCTGTCGCGCGAAAAGCTTGGCGTGCCGTTTCCGGAGGCGAGCATCATCGCGGCGATCGGCACGTTCGGCCCGCAGACCGTCATGGACATCTCCCGGCGCGCCAATCTCGACAAGAGCCAGGCGAGCCGCACGGTCGAGGCCATGCTGATCAAGGAGATCCTCGCGCGCGCGGGCAACGACAAGGACGGGCGCAGCGTGATCATTTCGCTCACGGCCGAAGGCCGGAAGATCTTCAAGAAGATCGGCCCGACGCTGGAGAAGCGCGACAGCGACCTCTACCAGGGGCTGAACGAGGCGGAGCGCGTCGCGCTGCGCTTTCTGCTCGACAAGATTCTCGCATCCCACGGCTGGGACGCCAGGTCCTGATCGCCTCCTTGCGGCATGCCGCCCGAGCCGGCATGCCTGCCTCCCTTCGCGTGCGTTGCTTGCAGGCGCGCGACCGTCATTGAATTGTCATCAAATTTCCGCCGCGAAGCGCAGCGCCGCCTCGTGGCGGGTTGGGTGTTAACGGTGTTAACGCGGTATTAACGCGGTGTTAACGCGCAGTGGCGCCCAAGCCTAAAAGAATGGCATTTGAGGCGAAAAACGCTTCAACGGATTGCCGTATCGTTCGCTCACATCGAAAAGGATGCCGAACGCGCTGCGTGAACTCACAGCAGCCGCGTGCGGATCAAATTTCTCTTTGGAGCACGACTGCAATGAAAGACATCATCACGGGCAGCCACGAGGCGAGCGCCGAGGGTAGCGCGACGAGCGCCGTGCCGCGCAGCGGTGCGGACCGTGCGAGCCACAGCGTCGCGCCGCATGCGCCGTCGAACTGGGCGTGGGCGACGCCGACCAGCCAGTACGACTGGATGGACAGCCATGCGCCCTTTGCCACGCTCGACTAGCAGGAGACGCGCGCTTGCGCGCCGGCTGCGCGAGCGCGTAGGTTGATATCACAAGAAGCGCCGCCTTCCGGCGGAAGGCGACGCGCATGGGCGAACATCAGGCCTCGATGTTCTCGAAGATGGCCGCAATGCCTTGCCCGCCGCCGATGCACATCGTGACGAGCGCGTAACGGCCGCCCGTGCGCTTGAGTTCGTAAAGCGCCTTGACGGTGATGAGCGCGCCCGTCGCGCCGATCGGGTGACCGAGCGAGATGCCCGAGCCGTTGGGATTGACCTTCGCCGGATCGAGCTGCAGCTCCTGGCTCACGGCGCAGGCTTGAGCGGCGAAGGCCTCGTTCGCCTCGATCACGTCGATGTCGCCGATGCGCAGGCCCGCGCGCTCGAGCGCGAGCCGGGTGGCCGGCACGGGGCCAATGCCCATGTAGCGCGGATCGACCCCGGCGTGCGCATACGCAACGAGCCGCGCCATTGGCTTGATGCCGTGGCGCGCGGCGGTTTGCCGTTCCATCATCAGCACGGCCGCAGCGGCGTCGTTGATACCCGACGCGTTGCCGGCCGTGACGGTGCCGTTCTCCTTCCTGAAGACCGGGCGCATGGCGGCCAGGTCGGCGGGGGCGATGTCCGTACGGACGTGCTCGTCGGTATCGAACACCACTTCCTTGCCCTTTACCTTGCGCGTGACCGGCAGGATCTGCTGCTTGAAGCGGCCCTCGGCAATCGCGCGCGCCGCCCGGCGATGCGACTCCACGGCAAGTGCGTCCTGCTGCTCGCGCGTGATGCCGAACTTCTCAGCGACATTTTCGGCGGTGACGCCCATCGGTACGGTGTCGAACGGATCGTTCAGCGCGCCGAGCATCATGTCGACCAGACGGCTGTCGCCCATGCGCGAGCCGAAGCGCGCGTCCGTGGAGAGATAGGGCGCGCGGCTCATGTTCTCGACCCCGGCGCCGATGGCGACTTCGGCATCGCCGAGCAAAATGGTCTGGGCCGCGGAGACGATCGCCTGAAGCCCCGAGCCGCACAGGCGATTGACGTTGAAGGCGGGGGTGGACTGTGCCACCCCGCCCTGGATCGCGGCCACGCGCGAGAGGTAGAGATCCCTGGGCTCGGTCGCGATTACATTGCCGAATACCACGTGGCCGACCTGGTCGCCCGCTACGCCCGCGCGGGCGAGCACCTCGCGCACGACCAGCGCGCCGAGTTCTGTTGTCGGAACGTCCTTCAGGCTGCCGCCAAACTTGCCAATGGCGGTGCGCACACCGCTAACAACGACTACCTCGCGTTCCATCGCCTAATCTCCTTTAAAGTGGATATATCAACTAGTTTTGATTGCTCCCGTCTCACTTGAATGTGGTGCTGGAATGCATATGAGGGGACAAATCGTTGGATATTTTCGGCTTTTTTCATAGCCGAGGCTTGGCAGATTATGCAGCAGAAGGCGATCCATGTCTCGCATAATAACGGTGACAGGTAAATTGACTTGTCAATGATATGGATCAGCTTGGCACCACGTAAACACGCGTTGCGACAGGATGTCGCTAACGGGATGCTTTCAAGTCGATTATAGTTGACTTGTCATGTAACGAGATTGGTGGCGCCAGATGGCTGGCGCGCAGATGCCGGACCGAATCTCACCGCACCGGAGGCAGCGATGTTCGAGAATGCAAGCGAAACGTATCTGGACCTGGTAGGCGACCGAACTCGCGTGCGGACCTCGCGAGTGACGCAAACGCTGTTCGTCAAGGACAGGCTGGGCAGCCAGCTTTTGCTGATCACCCAGCAGGGCAAGCCGCTGGCCGTGTTTCCCGCCACGGACCGCAACATCGAGGTGATTCTGTGCGCGGGCCTGCGCATTCACGAATATGTCATGTACGACGGCGAGGTCGACTATCGTGAGATCGCCGAGAGCCGCGACCATTTCGAGGCCGACACCGAAGAAGTTGCCTTCGGATCAGTGGAGATTCGCGCGCCTCGGTTGCGGCTCTCAAGTGCGGGGCGTTGACGGCGCGCGCGTGATCGTCACGCGCGCTTCGGTGCCTGGATCATCTTCCAGCCGTTGCCTGCGGGGTCGCGGAAACCGGCGTCGACGCTGCCGTAGCGGTCGACCGGCTCCTGCGTGAATTCCACGCCGAGCTCTTTCAACTGCTCGTAGCTGGCGCGGCAGTCCGCCACGGAGAGGACGAGGGGCGGCATCGCGCCCTTGGCGACCATGGCGCGCAGCGTTTGCGCGGTGGCCTCGTCGTGCACGGGCGGCCCCGGCATGAAGAGGCCGAGCTGAAACGATGGCTGCTCCGGATGCTGGACCGTGAGCCAGCGGTACGTGCCGTTGCGCACATCCGTATGCACCCGGAATCCGAGTTTGTCGACGTAAAACTTCAGCGCTTCGTCCTGGTCGTCGACGTACAGGCCCACCACGTTGATACCCTGGTTCATGTCACCTCCTTGATAGATGGACGCACTGTAGCTTTGGCCGCGCGCCGGCGCTTCTCCAAAACTGCTGTCGTGAGGTCGGGGCGCTGCGCGGCTTTCAGCACGCAGGCGGGCACGCGGTCGATCTCGGGCAGATTGGCCCGCGCCTGAACGCGCATGGCGCTGGGGCTCAGGCCGGTGACGTCGCGAAACGTGCGGCCGAAAGTGCCGAGACTCTCCCAGCCGGTGGCGAAGGCGATTTCGGTGATGCCGAGATCGGTGTCGCGCAGCAGGGTGGTGGCCTGCTCGATGCGCCGCGTGAGCAGGTAGCGATGTGGCGGGAGAGCGAAGGCGCGCTTGAAGGAGCGCGCGAAATGGGCTTCGGAGACGCCGCTGACCTCGGCGAGGCGCTTGACGGGCCACGCCTCGTGGGAGGCGGCGTCCATGCGGTCCTTCGCGCGCAGCAGGCGGCGCAGGAGGGCGGGGTCCTGCAAGGCTTCGGTGTCGGCCGGTTCGCGGGGCGCGTTGTCGAGCGAGGATGTACCGGCTTTGAGGGCTGCGCTGGATGGCATGCATGCGTCTGAAGTGGGCGGCATGCCGGTAGTTTAGGCCCAACGGCGCAAGCCGCACGCGGGCGTGCGCTCGCTCACGCCGGCGCGGGTTGCGCGCCTTACTTCAACCGCCCCGCCAGGAACTGCTGCAAGCGTTCGCTGCGCGGCGCGTTGAGCACCTCCCTGGGATCGCCTTGTTCCTCGATCTTCCCCTTGTGCAGAAACACGACGTGATTCGAAACGTTGCGCGCGAAGCCCATTTCATGCGTGACGACAATCATCGTGCGGCCTTCCTCCGCGAGCTTTTGCATGACCTTGAGCACCTCGCCCACGAGTTCGGGGTCGAGCGCGGAGGTGGGTTCGTCGAAGAGCATCACTTCGGGCTCCATGGCCAGCGCGCGCGCAATCGCCACGCGCTGTTGCTGGCCGCCGGAGAGGTGCGACGGGTACTTGTGCTCGACACCCGCCGCGAGCCCCACCTTGTCGAGGTACTTGCGCGCGCGGGCCTCGGCCTCGCTGCGGCTCAGGCCAAGCACGCTTACGGGCGCCTCGATGATGTTCTCGAGCACGGTCATATGCGCCCAGAGATTGAAGTGCTGGAAGACCATCGAAAGGCGCGTGCGCATCTTTTGCAGCTGCTTCGGATCGCTCACGCGCAGCGCGCCGCCGCGGTCGGCGCTCGTGCGGATTTCCTCGCCGTTGAGCGTAATGCGTCCCGAGCAGGGCGATTCGAGGAAGTTAATGCAACGCAGGAATGTGCTCTTTCCCGAGCCGCTCGACCCGATCAGGCTGATTACGTCGCCAGCCTTTGCCTTGAGCGATACGCCCTTCAATACCTCGTTCTCGCCGAACTTCTTGTGCAGGTCGTCGACAATCAGCTTGTACATACTCGATTCACTCCATCAGGACTGCGTGAAATTCTTAGTGGCCTTGCGGCTTGAGATAAGCCAGCATGCGCGTCTCCACGCGGCGGAAGGCCCAGATCAGGGCGAAGACGATGGACGCATAGAGCGCCGCCGCAATGCCATAGGCCTGGAACGTCATATAAGTGGCGGAATTCGCGTCGCGCGCCACCTTCAGGATGTCGGGCACGGTTGCCGTGAACGCGAGCGTCGTGGCGTGCAGCATGAGGATCACTTCGTTGCTGTACGAGGGCAGGGCGCGCCGCAATGCGGAGGGCAGGATGATGCGCGTATACACCTTGGTCTTCGACATGCCGTAGGCCTGCGCCGCTTCGATTTCGCCGTACGAGGTCTCGCGAATCGCGCCCGCGAAGATTTCGGTGGCGTAAGCGCACTCGTTCAGTGCAAACGCCAGCAGCGTGCAATTCATGGCACTGCGAAAGAAGTCGCCAAGCACCGCGTTCGAGTGAACGAAGTGCAGGCTGTAGATGCCGGTGTAAACCAGCAGAAGCTGCACATAGAGCGGCGTGCCGCGGAACACATAGGTGTAGACCCAGACAGGCCGCGAAAGCCACGGGTTGCGCGACGCGCGTGCAATGGCGAGCGGCACGGCCATCAGGAAGCCCGCCACGATCGAAACGACCAGCAGCCAGAGCGTGATGGCGAGCCCGCTGGTGTTGAAGCCGTCGCTATACAGATAGTTCGGCCAGTATTGACGAAGCAGTTCGATCACAGCGCTGCCCTCCGCACACCGGTCGAATAGCGCTTTTCGAGGCGGTGCAATGCCAGATTGGAAACCGTGGTGATGGCGAGATAGATCGCGCCGGTCATGAGCGTGAAAAAGAAGAATGCCTGGGTGGCCTTGCCCGCGTCTTGCGCGGCCTTGACCACGTCGGCGAGGCCGATGATCGAGACGAGCGCCGTCGCCTTCACGAGCACCTGCCAGTTATTGCCGATGCCGGGCAGCGCGAAGCGCATCATCTGCGGAAACATGATGCGCGAGAAAGTCTGCCAGCCCGTCATGCCGTACGCGGCGCCTGCCTCCA
>DATBXG010000200.1:0-5077 GCA_036514415.1 Paraburkholderia sp. | reverse complement strand
GTTTCCAGCTTCGACCGGCCGAACATCCGCTACCGGATCGTCGAGAAGGACAACGCGCGCTCGCAACTGCTCGATTTCATCCGTGCCGAACACACGAACAAGGACGGCACGACCGATGCGGGCGTCATCTATTGCCTGTCGCGCCGCAAGGTCGAAGAGACCGCGGAGTGGCTGAAGGGGCAGGGCATTCGCGCGCTGCCGTATCACGCGGGCATGGAATTCGGGATACGCCAGAAGCACCAGGAGCTCTTCCAGCGCGAGGAGGGCGTGGTGATGTGCGCCACCATCGCGTTCGGCATGGGCATCGACAAGCCGGACGTGCGCTTCGTCGCGCATCTGGACCTGCCCAAGAGCGTGGAAGGCTACTACCAGGAAACCGGCCGCGCGGGCCGCGACGGGCTGACGGCCAATGCATGGATGGCCTACGGCCTCGGTGACGTCGTGCAGCAGCGCAAGATGATCGACGAGTCCGAAGCCGACGAGCAGCACAAGCGCGTGCAGACGGGCAAGCTCGACGCGCTGCTCGGCTTGTGTGAAGCGGCCTCGTGCCGGCGCGTGCGCCTGCTCGCATACTTCGGCGAAGAGAGCAAGCCGTGCGGCAACTGCGACACGTGCCTCGAGCCGCCCGCCACGTGGGACGCCACGCGCGAGGCGCAAATGGCGCTCTCGTGCGTGTTCCGCGCGCAGCGCGCGAGCGGCTTCAATTTCGGGGCTGGCCATCTGATCGACATCCTGCGCGGCAACCGCAGCGAGAAGATCCTGCAGCGCGGGCACGAGAAGATTTCTACCTTCGGCATCGGCTCCGCGCTTTCGGAGCCCGAATGGCGCGCGACCTTCCGGCAGCTGGTGGCGTTCGGCTACCTCACCGTCGACCACGACGGCTTCGGCTCGCTCGTGCTCACCGAAGCGAGCAAGCCGGTGCTCAAGGGCGAGCAGACGGTCACGATGCGCCGCTACGTCAAGCCCACGCGGACACGTGCGTCGTCGGGCCGCACCAGCGAGCGCGCCGATCCGACCCTTGGTATGAGCCCGCGCCAGCGCTCGCGCTGGGAGCGTCTGCGCCTGTGGCGCACCGAAACCGCGAAGAGCGAGGGCGTGCCGGCTTACGTCATCTTCCACGACGCCACGCTGGCGGAAATCGCGCGCAACGGCCCGGAATCGGTGGACGAGCTGCGCGATATCCCCGGCATCGGTGCGCGCAAGCTCGAGCGCTTCGGCGAGGAGCTCGTCGAGGTCGTCGGCGACGAATAAACCGCGAGGTTTCCCCGCGGGTATTCCGGACGCCGGTGGATTGTCACCGCTCTGTCACTTGCTCCGTCGTCCGAAATATCGCAAGCCGTTGACTCGCTTGGTATTTTCGGAATATCATGCTGGGTTCCGGTTCTTGGGACGTCTGCGCTCGTCAGTCTCTTCGACGAAAACAAACGTCATTTAGCGAGTTCCGGAGTTCAAGTAGGAGTTTGGATGCATGCATTTTCGCTTTGCCCGGAAATAAATGCGTCGATTTTGTTCAATTTCAGGAATAAACAATGCCAACCATCAATCAACTGGTTCGCAAAGGCCGCGCTTCGGAAGCTACGAAGAGCAAGTCGCCGGCCCTGCAGGACTGCCCGCAGCGTCGCGGCGTGTGCACCCGCGTGTACACGACGACGCCTAAGAAGCCGAACTCGGCACTTCGTAAGGTCGCCAAGGTTCGTCTGACGAACGGCTTCGAAGTCATTTCGTACATCGGTGGTGAAGGCCACAACCTGCAAGAGCACTCGGTCGTGCTGATCCGCGGCGGCCGTGTGAAGGACTTGCCGGGTGTGCGTTACCACATGGTTCGCGGCTCGCTGGATACCCAGGGCGTCAAGGATCGTAAGCAGGCTCGTTCGAAGTACGGCGCGAAGCGCGCGAAGGCTGCGAAGTAAGAGCCAAGTGTCGTCTGCGCTCTAGGGCGTTGGCGATAAAAGCGACAGGTGCCGGATTGGCCGGTGCTGTCGAGTAAGTGGTCACCCGACCAGGCTGGTAAGTCGTAATGGATGAATCGGGTTAGTTGGTGGCCGCGGAGCGCAAGGGATTCACCCGCGCTTCAACTGAAAAGTTAAAGGAAGAAACATGCCGCGTCGTCGCGAAGTCCCCAAGCGGGAAGTGTTGCCGGATCCGAAGTTCGGCAACGTTGATGTAGCCAAGTTCATGAACGTGCTGATGCTCTCCGGCAAGAAGTCGGTTGCCGAGCGTATCGTGTACGGCGCTTTCGAACAGATCCAGACCAAGGGTGGCAAGGACCCGCTGGAAGTGTTCACTGTCGCGCTCAACAACGTGAAGCCGGTGGTGGAAGTGAAGAGCCGCCGCGTTGGTGGTGCGAACTATCAGGTTCCGGTCGAAGTGCGCCCCTCGCGTCGTATGGCATTGGCGATGCGTTGGCTGCGTGAAGCCGCGAAGAAGCGCAGCGAGAAGTCGATGGCCCTGCGTCTGGCAGGTGAACTCTCCGAAGCGGCCGAAGGCCGTGGCGGCGCGATGAAGAAGCGCGACGAAGTTCACCGGATGGCAGAAGCGAACAAGGCGTTCTCGCATTTCCGCTTCTAAGAGAAAACCCCTACCGGGGTTTGCTCTAAAGGCGGAAAAAAATTCCGGGCGGGTGCGCTTATCGAGCGCCTCGCCCGTTTGTGTTCAGGCGCGTTGGGTCTAACCCGGTCGGGATCGATCCGGCGCGCACCTCCCGATAGAGGATCAAAGTGGCTCGCAAGACTCCTATCGAGCGCTACCGTAACATCGGTATTAGCGCTCACATCGATGCCGGCAAGACGACGACGACCGAGCGCATTCTGTTTTACACCGGCGTGAACCACAAGATTGGTGAAGTTCACGACGGCGCTGCGACCATGGACTGGATGGAGCAGGAGCAGGAGCGTGGCATCACGATCACCTCCGCTGCTACGACCGCCTTCTGGAAGGGCATGGGCGGCAACTACCCCGAGCACCGCATCAACATCATCGACACCCCGGGCCACGTCGACTTCACGATTGAAGTCGAGCGCTCGATGCGCGTGCTCGACGGCGCGTGCATGGTCTACTGCGCCGTGGGCGGCGTGCAGCCGCAGTCGGAAACGGTGTGGCGCCAGGCGAACAAGTACAAGGTTCCCCGTCTCGCGTTCGTCAACAAGATGGACCGTACCGGCGCGAACTTCTTCAAGGTCTACGACCAGCTGAAGACCCGCCTGAAGGCAAACCCGGTTCCGGTCGTGGTGCCGATCGGCGCTGAAGACACGTTCACTGGCGTGGTCGACCTGATCAAGATGAAGGCGATCATTTGGGATGAGGCCTCGCAAGGCACGAAGTTCGACTACGTCGACATCCCCGCAGAACTCGTTGACACGTGCAACGAGTGGCGCGAAAAGATGATCGAGTCGGCAGCTGAAGCCAGCGAAGAGCTGATGGAAAAGTACCTCGGCGGCGAAGAGCTTTCGGAAGCCGAAGTCGTCAAGGCGCTGCGCGACCGTACGATCGCATGCGAAATCCAGCCGATGCTGTGCGGCACCGCGTTCAAGAACAAGGGCGTGCAGCGCATGCTCGACGCCGTGATCGACTTCCTGCCGTCGCCGGTGGATATCCCCCCGGTCAAGGGCGAACTCGAAAACGGTGAAACGGCAGAGCGCCGCGCAGCCGACGACGAGAAGTTCGCGGCACTCGCGTTCAAGATCATGACCGACCCGTTCGTCGGCCAGCTGATCTTCTTCCGCGCGTACTCGGGCATCGTCAACTCGGGCGACACCGTGCTGAACTCGACCAAGGGCAAGAAGGAACGCCTCGGCCGTATTCTGCAGATGCACGCGAACAACCGCGAAGAAATCAAGGAAGTTCGTGCAGGCGACATCGCCGCAGCCGTTGGCCTGAAGGAAGCGACCACGGGCGACACGCTGTGCGACCCGCAAAACCCGATCATCCTGGAACGCATGGTGTTCCCGGAGCCGGTGATTTCGCAGGCCGTCGAGCCGAAGACCAAGCCTGACCAGGAAAAGATGGGCATCGCCCTGAACCGCCTGGCACAGGAAGATCCGTCGTTCCGCGTCCAGACGGACGAAGAATCGGGCCAGACCATTATTTCGGGCATGGGCGAGCTCCACCTCGAAATTCTGGTCGACCGCATGAAGCGCGAATTCGGCGTGGAAGCGACCGTCGGCAAGCCGCAGGTTGCGTACCGCGAAACGATCCGCGCTACGGCGAAGGACGTGGACGGCAAGTTCGTCAAGCAGTCGGGTGGTCGCGGCCAGTACGGTCACGCGGTCATCACGCTCGAGCCGAACGAGCAGGGCAAGGGCTACGAGTTCCTGGACGAGATCAAGGGTGGTGTGATTCCGCGCGAATACATCCCCGCGGTTGACAAGGGTATCCAGGACACGCTGAAGGCAGGCGTGCTGGCGGGCTTCCCGGTGGTCGACGTCAAGGTTCACCTGACGTTCGGTTCGTACCACGACGTTGACTCGAACGAAAATGCGTTCCGCATGGCCGGTTCGATGGCGTTCAAGGAAGCAATGCGCAAGGCGCAGCCGGTCATCCTCGAACCGATGATGGCTGTCGAAGTCGAAACGCCGGAAGACTACATGGGCAACGTGATGGGCGACCTGTCGGGCCGTCGCGGTATCGTCCAGGGCATGGAGGACATGGTTGGCGGCGGCAAGATCGTTCGCGCCGAAGTGCCGCTGTCGGAAATGTTCGGCTACTCGACGTCGCTGCGCTCGCTGACGCAAGGTCGTGCAACGTACACGATGGAATTCAAGCACTACGCAGAAGCACCGCGTAACGTGGCCGACGCGATCATCAGCGCGAAGGCGAAGTAAGCATCGGCGCTCATTTGAGCACGCAGCGGGCCCGGCATGGGCTGGGTCCGCGTAGCACAGTCACCGATTCATCACTTTTTTGAAAGAAGAGAAACATGGCAAAAGGTAAATTCGAACGGACCAAGCCGCACGTGAACGTGGGCACGATCGGTCACGTTGACCACGGCAAGACCACGCTGACGGCAGCGATCACGACGGTTCTGACCGCGAAGTTCGGCGGCGAGGCGAAGGCGTACGACCAGATCGACGCAGCGCCG